>JARRQB010000353.1:0-2528 GCA_037382265.1 Gammaproteobacteria bacterium
CGCCAGTGCTCAGCGCGTCGACGCCGAGCTGGCGCAGGCGCAGAGCGAGGTGCGCCAGGCGCTGGTCGAAGCCAGGGAACGTATCGGGGTTCTGCAGGTACAGCGCGAGCAGGCGGCCGCCGAGATGGACTATCGCGACCTCAACCTGGACCAGGCACGCACCTTGTACGACCTGGAAGCGAGGGCGGACCTCGGCAACAACATGGCCGATTTTTCCGGCTCGCGGCTGCGGCTGGCGCAAGCCAGCTACCAGCTGGCCCTCACCTGGGCCGAAGTCGCGCTGTTGACCGGACACGCGGAGTGGGATGTGCTCGCTGCCGGGGGACAAAAGGCGCCGGCGAGTCCTGGCGCCGCATCGCCTTGACGTCTGGCGCGGCTGTCGCTGCGCTGGTCGCTTCCGACCTGGCCTCGGCGCGGCGTCTCTAGGAGTCTGGGCGGTAGAACATAGCGGGCCTGCGGTCTCCCCACTTCGGTCCGCTTCGGCGCTCGATCTCGTCGCGTAGTGCCACTATGCTCCTCGAACGAGCACCAAAGCGCCCTCGAATTGGGAAACCCTCGGCTACCGCGAGTTCTACCGCCCAGACTTCTAGCGCGCTTTGTTGCGCTGGGGACGCGGGCCCGTCACCACCCTGCTGTCGACCCGTTCACCGCCACGGACGAGTTCGACGGTCAGCGGCTTGCCCGGACCCGCCTGGGCGATCAGGTTCATCGCGGTGCGTGCGTTGTCGACACGGTGGCCGTCGATCTCCAGCATCACGTCGCCCGGTTCGATCCCGGCTTTGTCCGCCGGCCCGTCGCGCAACACGCCGGCCACCAACATGCCGCGGCTGTCGCCCAGGCCGAAGCTTTCCGCCAGCGCCGGCGTGAGGTCCTGTGCCTCGATACCCAGCCAGCCGCGCGCCACGTAGCCGTGCTCGATGATCTGCTTCATGACACCGGTGGCGAGGTCGACCGGGATGGCGAAGCCGATGCCCTGCGAACCGCCGGAACGGCTGTAGATGGCGGTGTTGATGCCGATCAGCTCGCCGTGCGCGTTGACCAGCGCACCTCCCGAATTGCCCGGGTTGATGGCGGCATCGGTCTGAATGAAATCCTCGTACAGGCTGATGCCGAGCTGGTTGCGGCCGGTGGCGCTGATGATGCCGAGCGTCACCGTCTGGCCGACGCCGTAGGGGTTGCCGATGGCGAGCACCACGTCGCCGACGCGCAGCTTTTCGCGCGCCGCCAGCGGCAGCACCGGCAGATTGTCGAGCTCGATCCGCAGCACGGCGAGATCGGTGTCGTCATCGGCGCCCACCACGGTGGCGCGCGCGCGGCGCCCGTCCTCCAGCAGCACCTGTATCTCGTCGGCGTCGCTGATGACGTGATTGTTGGTCAGTACGTAGCCCTGCGGCGAGACGATGACGCCGGAGCCGAGGCTGGTCTGCAGGCGCTTGCGCGGCACGTTTATCTGGTCGCCGAAGAAATGCTGGAACAGCGGGTCGTCGAGCAGCGGGTGGCGCTGGCGGGCGATCAGCTTGGCGGTGAATACGTTCACCACCGCCTTGGCGGCGGGCTCGATGGCGTCGGCGTAGGAGACCGGACCGCTCTGCGGCATGCTCTGGGAGACGGCGGCCACGTGCGGCGCGGCCTGGCGAACTTCCACCACCGGCGAGCCGGACTGGAACCAGTCTGGTTTGATAAACAGCAGAAGAAAGGCGGCCACTATGCCGACCGTGGTGGCCTGCAGGAAAAACGACGCGGCATCCCGTATATTCATGCTGCGGTATTATACACGCTGGCAGCCGCACCAGCGGCGGGCAGCAGTGCGGCGCGAGGCCACAGCCGCCGGTCGACGCCCGACCATCGCCGCGCGCAGCGCCGGCTCACGGGAGGCAAACCTTGGTCAGCTTGGACGAGCTCACGCAATACTGCGACGGTCTGCTCGAAGTCGGTGCGTTTCAGGACTACTGCCCGAACGGCCTGCAGGTGGAGGGCGGGTCGCAGGTGCGGCGTCTGATCAGCGGTGTGACCGCCAGCCAGGCATTGGTCGATGCCGCCCTGGAGCGTGAAGCGGACGCGCTGCTGGTGCACCATGGCTACTTCTGGAAGGGCGAAGATCCCAGTATCACCGGCATCAAGCGCCGGCGTCTGGGCACGCTGCTCGGCGCCAACATCAGCCTGCTGGCTTATCACCTGCCGCTCGATGCGCATTCCCAGTTCGGCAACAACGCGCAGCTGGCCCGGCGCCTGGGGCTGACCGCAGAAGGTCGTTTCGGCACCGGCGCCGGACCCGAGTTGGGTTGGTTCGGCGCGGCGCCAGAGCCGTTCACGGCGGCGCAGTTCGGCCTGCACATCGAGCACTGTCTGGGCCGGCGCCCGCTGCACATCGACGCGGGCGGTGAGCGCATCGCGCGCGTGGGCTGGTGCACCGGCGCGGCGCAGTCCTATCTCGAGGCGGCCGCCAGGCTCGGGCTCGACGCTTTCATCAGCGGCGAGATTTCCGAGCAAACCGTGCACGCGGCGCGCGAATACGGCATTCTCTATTT
>JARRQB010000354.1:0-4464 GCA_037382265.1 Gammaproteobacteria bacterium
TCGAGCCGCTTGGCCTGTGCCGGGTCGACCTCGGCGGCCGTCGCGACGCCGGTCTCGGGCACCGCGCTCAGCGTTCGTTCCTGCGTGGACTCGCTCATCCATACCCCCCGGAGATGCTGTGGACAATTTTTCATAATGCGCCGCACCCGCCGGGGGCGCCTTGACGGTCATCAACGGCTGGGGGGTCGAACCACAGATTCTGCTTGGACCGGTTCGTCAGAAGGGTAAACCGCCTCCCGGCATCCCGCCCGGGCCTAGCCTGCCCTTCATACCGCGCATCATCTTGGCCATGCCGCCGCCCTTCATCTTCTTCATCACCTTCTGCATCTGGGCGAACTGTTTGAGCAGCCGGTTGACGTCCTGCACCTGGGTGCCGGACCCGGCGGCGATGCGCCGCTTGCGCGACCCCTTGATGAGCTGCGGGAACTGCCGCTCCTGCGGGGTCATGGAGTTGACGATGGCGATCAGCCTGGTGACTTCCTTGTCGCCCACCTGGGCCTTGACCGCATCGGGCACTTGGCCCATGCCGGGCATCTTGTCCAGCAGGCCCGCCATGCCGCCCATGCCGGCGACTTGTTCCATCTGCTCCTTGAAGTCGGCCAGCGAGAAGCCCTTGCCGGCGGCGACCTTCTTGGCCAGCTTCTCGGCCTTGGCGTGGTCGACGTTGCGGCTGACCTCCTCCACCAGGGAGAGCACGTCGCCCATGCCGAGGATGCGCGAGGCGACCCGGTCGGGGTGAAAGGGTTCGAGTGCGGAGGTTTTCTCGCCCACGCCCAGGAACTTGATCGGCTTGCCGGTGAGGTGACGAATAGAGAGCGCCGCGCCGCCGCGTGCGTCGCCGTCGGTCTTGGTCAGGATCACCCCGGTTAGCGGCAGTGCCTCATGGAAGGCTTTCGCGGTGTTGGCGGCATCCTGGCCGGTCATGGCGTCGACCACGAACAGGGTCTCCACCGGGTCGAGCTCGGCGTGCAACTCCTTGATCTCGGCCATCATGGCCTCGTCGATGTGCAGCCGGCCCGCAGTGTCCACCAGCAGCACGTCGGCGAAACCCTTGCGCGCCTCGGCCACCGCGGCGCGCGCGATCGCCACCGGCTTTTGGTCCGGCGAGCTGGGGAAGAAGCTCGCCTCGACCTCGCCGGCGAGGGTCTGCAACTGCTCGATGGCCGCCGGACGGTAGACGTCGCAGCTGACCACCATCACCTTTTTCTTCTCACGCTCGCGCAGGTAGCGCGCCAGCTTGCCCACGCTGGTGGTCTTGCCCGAGCCCTGGAGGCCCGCCATCAGCACCACGGCCGGCGGCTGGGCTGCCAGGTCGAGGCGCTCGTTGGCCTCGCCCATCACCCGGACCAGTTCGTCGTTCACCACCTTCACCAGGACCTGGCCCGGCGTCAACGACTTGAGCACCTCCTCGCCCAGGGCCTTCGCGCGCACCTGGTCGACGAACTCGCGCACCACCGGCAGGGCCACGTCGGCCTCCAGCAGCGCCATACGCACCTCGCGCAAGGTGTCCTTGATGTTGTCTTCGGTCAGCCGGCCCTGGCCGCGCAGATTCTGCACCAGGCGGCCGAGACGGTCGGAGAGATTGTCGAACATGGGCTTCCGGTCGGTTGACTAAGGCATCGGAGGGGCAAGTATACGGGACCCGCGTCCGCACTTCCGGGGCTCGCGCGGTTGTGCCACCATAGTTGGCTTATGAACACCGCTGTTATCGCCATCCCCGCGGTCGTCTTCTACTTCGCCGGCGGCTTGTCGACCGGGCTGCGGCTGTTCGGCAACCCCGACAGTGCCCGGCCGCCACGCTACCTGGGCATCGCCTTCGGCTTGGTCGGCGCGCTGCTGCACGCCGCGGTGCTCTACCAGGGCATGACGCGTGCCGGCGGGCTCGACTTCGGCTTTTTCCACGCCTTCTCGCTGGCCGCCTGGACCATCGTGCTGCTCCTGCTGCTGTCCTCGGCGAGCAAGCCCGTGGAGAACCTCGGGATCGTGCTGCTGCCGATCGCTGCCATCACCATACTGCTCGCCCTGCGCTACCAGGAGGTTCGGGTGCTCGACCCGGATGCTCCATGGGGGCTGAAGATGCACGTGCTGATCTCGTTGCTGGCCTACAGCCTGCTGGCGCTGGCCAGCATGCAGGCGATCATGCTCGCCATCCAGGATCGGCACCTGCGCCGCCACCGCCCGGTCGGCTTCGTGCGTGCCCTGCCACCCCTGCAGACCATGGAAACCCTGCTGTTCGAGATGATCACCGTAGGCTTCCTGCTGCTCACGGTGGCGCTCGCCAGCGGCTTCATGTTCCTTGAAGACATGTTTGCCCAGCACCTGGTGCACAAGACGGTGCTCGGCATCACCGCCTGGACCGTCTTCGCCGTGCTGCTGTGGGGACGATGGCGCTTCGGTTGGCGTGGCCGCACGGCGATCCGCTGGACCCTGACGGGGTTCGCGGTGCTGGCGCTGGCCTACTTCGGCAGCAAGGCGGTGTTGGAGCTGATTCTGGGGAAATAGCACCGCATCCCCGGGGACAGGACACCTCGCCTGCGACCACGCCGCGCGCGCGACCCGCCAGTTCGCGCACGACGCGATCGGCGTCGAGGATCTGCCGGATCAGGTCGGCCGCGGCTGCGGCATCATGCGGAGCGCCGGCGGCGAAGGCGGCCTCGAGCAGGGGACGGCGCTCGGCCTCCAGCCGAGTGACCTCGTCCCAGTCGCCTCCGGCCGCGGCAGCGGCGAGCCGTGCGGAGTGCTCCGCGGCCTGGCGCAGCTGCCGCAAGGCGTGTTCGGCAGCGGCCACGCTCAACCCGTGGAACTCTGGGGCGGCACCTTGACCTCGTCGGGCATGGCGTCCCAGGCGTCGCGGATCTCGACCAGCAGGTCGGCCACCTCGACCAGGATGTCGGGGTCGTTGTCCAGGTTGGCCTCGGTGAGGCGGCGGCCGACGTACTCGTAGAGGCTGTCGAGGTTGGCGGCGATCTCGCCGCCGCGCTCCAGATCCAGGCTGGCGCGCAGGCCCTCGACAATGGTGACCGCCCACACGATGTACTTGCCCTTCTCCGGGATATCGCTGCGCTCGAGGGCGCCTTTGGCGATGGAGACCTTCTCGACCGCGCCGTCGAGCAGCATCTGCACCAGCCGATGCGGAGTGGCGTCCATGACGCCGGAGGCGACGCCGACCGACTGGTAACGCTTGGCCCCGCGGCCTGGCTTGCCGTATGACATGCGATCGAACCCCTGTCGTCGAAGAGTGTAAGCGCCGCCGCGCCGGTTACCTGTCGCGGCCCGAATCGAAGCCCGGCAGGCTGGCGAGCTGCTGCGCCAGGTAGGTGCTGGTATTCGTCAGGCGAGCGATCAACCCGTCCAGCGCGGAAAACTGCCGCCGCAGCCGGTCCTCGACGAGGATCAGCCGGTTCTCCCAGCTCTCCTGCTGATTCTGCAGATCGGACGCCCGCCGATTCAAGCCTTCGATGCGGGCGTCGAAGATGCCGCTGCGCTCAAGATAGCCGTCGAGCACCCCGACGAGGCTGGCGCCGAAACCGCTTTCGCCCGAGAAAAAGCCGGCCACTCCCGTCCGGTTGTCGGACAGCGCCTCGGCCAGTCTGGCGCTGTCGAACTCCAGGGTTCCCTCCCGCGTCGTGCCGACGCCGAGTTCGGTCAGTACCGCGAAGTCGCCGAAACCGGCGAACGCCTGATTCATTGCCGCGCGTATGCTTCTTGGAATCGAGCGCAGCAGACTGTCGCCGCTGAAGCCCGCGTCGGAGAGCGCATCGAGCTGAGCCTTCATGGCGTTGTAGCTGTCGACCACCCCCGACACGGCGGAGACGATGACGGTGTCGTCCTGGGCGATGTGCACGCGCGTACTGCCGACCTGGGTCAGGTCGAAGGCAAGCCCCGACACCGCGTCGTCGACCCGGTTGCCGCTGCGGGTCAGGGTGAAGCCGTCGATGCGTAGGCTGGCGTCGAGTTCGGCCAGGTTGAGCTCGGTCAGCGGTGCACCGTCGGCGTCCCGGTTCAGGGTGGCGAAACCGAGGGTCGTGGCGTCCAGGGTGCCGGCGTAGCTCAACTGCAGCCGGTCATCGTAGCCGGTCCCCCGAGCGTTCAGCACCAGGCGCTGCTGACTGCCGTCGCCCGCCTCGTCGAGCAGCGAGGCGGTGACCCCGACCCCACCGGTGTCCTCGTTGATGAGGTCACGGATCTCCGCCAGGGTCTTGGCGCCGGAGAGATCCACGGTCAGGGTGTCGCCGCCCACCGTGATCTGCAGGGTATCCCCGGCCGTGCCGCCGACGGTGTCGGCCGCCGCCTTGGCGTCTGAGGCCATGCGGTGATGGTCCGCCAGACGCAGCACGTCGACCGCCAGACTGCCCGGCGAGGCTTCGGCATCCGCGGTGACGCCGAGCACACCCTCGTCGGCAACCGTGGCACGCGAGGTGCTGAAGGTCGCCGGATCGGCCAAGGTCTCCACGGCAGTGCGAA
>JARRQB010000355.1:0-3790 GCA_037382265.1 Gammaproteobacteria bacterium
CAGCTGTCCCCAGCGGACGGTACTTTCGTAACGCCGCAAGGTGTCCTGTAGCTTCGACTCGGAGGTCTTCAGCTTGTTGGGCACGCAACCCGGCAGCGCCGCCAGCACGACCAGCAGCGGCACCCAGGATTTCCACTGACTCGACATCGCGTCCTCGTTCCCCAGCGAGTTCTGGTGCGGACGCCGCGGGTTCGTCGGCCCCGAACCCGTCCGTGCGGCTGATATGATGCGCGCGTCCTCAACGCCGGAGCAACCCATGACGTCAGGCGTCGACAAGGAACCGCTGGTAAGCATCGACCTGCCGCACGGGCGCATCACCCTGCTCGGCACCGCCCACGTGTCGCGTCAAAGCGCCGACGAGGTGCGTCGGCTGCTCGAGAGCGAGGGCTACGACGCGGTGGCCGTCGAGCTCTGCCCGAGCCGCTACAACGCCCTCGTCGATCCCGACGCTCTGGCACGCATGAACCTCATGCAGGTGTTTCGCCAGGGCAAGGCGGCCATGGTCACCGCCAGCCTGGCGATGGGCGCCTACCAGCAGCGCCTCGCGGACCAGTTCGGCATCGAGCCTGGCGCGGAACAGCGCGCCGCCATCGACACCGCCCGGGCGCAGCAGAAGGAGATCCTGCTGATCGACCGCGAGATCGGGGTCACGCTCAAGCGGACCGCGCGCAACCTGTCGTGGTGGAAGCGCTGGACCTTGTTCAGCGGCCTGCTGGTGAGCCTGGTATCGCGCGAGGAGGTCACCGAGGAGGAGATCGAGAATCTCAAGGAGGGCGACATCCTCGAGACCACCTTTGCCGAGTTCGCCCACGACCGCCGCGACCTGTACGAGCCCCTGATCGACGAGCGCGACCGCTACATGGCGGCGCGCCTGCTCACCGAACAGCGGGAAAAGGGCCACGAGGACATCCTGGCGGTGGTCGGTGCGGGTCATCTCAAGGGCATCGCCGGCTATTTGCGGGCCGACCCCGGCGACGCGGCGGCGGTCATCGCGGAACTCGACCGGGTGCCGGCGCCCGCGCGCTGGCCGAAGCTGCTGCCCTGGGCCATCGTCGCCCTGATCCTGGCCGGTTTTGCGATCGGCTTTCAGCGCAGCCCGGCGTTGGGCTGGCAGCTGGTGCGCGACTGGGTAGTCATCAACGGCGGGCTGTCGGCACTCGGCGCCCTGGCCGCCGCCGCCCACCCCGGCACGGTCCTCACGGCCTTCCTCGCCGCACCGCTGACGTCGCTGAACCCGACCGTCGGCGCCGGCATGGTCACCGCCGCGGCCGAGATCTTTTTGCGCAAGCCGCGCGTCGGCGACTTCTCCGAACTGCGCCGCGCCACCACCCGGGTGTCCGGCTGGTGGCGCAACGTTTCCGCATCTTCGACCGCCTGGCCGGGTGAACCGCCAGGACCCAGGGCCGGGGAGCAAGGACCAGGGAGATCGTAAGCCAGTCCTGCGGTTGATTCGGCGGCCCGCTCGAGGCTCCGCTCCCTGGCCTGCGGCGCCTCAGTCCGCTGCCGCGCGGATCCGATCCACGCGCCGGTGCATCACCCCGTAGTAGACGACCGGGATCACGATCAGGGTCAGCACGGTCGAGACGAAGATACCGAAGATCAGCGAAACGGCCAGTCCCGAGAAGATCGGGTCGTCCAGGATGAAAAACGCGCCGGCCATGGCGGCCAGGCCGGTCAGGGTGATCGGCTTGGCGCGCACGGCAGCCGAACGGACCACCGCCGCCTCCAACGCCACGCCCTCGCGCACCTCCTGATTGACGAAGTCGACCAGGAGAATCGAGTTACGCACGATGATGCCCGCCAGCGCGATCATGCCGATCA
The DNA here is from genome assembly GCA_037382265.1 of Gammaproteobacteria bacterium. Taxonomy (GTDB): domain Bacteria; phylum Pseudomonadota; class Gammaproteobacteria; order Chromatiales; family Chromatiaceae; genus JARRQB01. The sequence goes on from JARRQB010000355.1 coordinate 1,822, forward strand.
TGGAGGTGGCCGTGAACTGGGCCCCGACCAGGGCGTGGCCCGGCATGATGCCGATCACCGTCAGCGGGATCGGCGCCATGATGACCAGCGGCACCAGATAGCTGCGGAACTGGCCGACCACCAGCAAGTAGATCAGCAGCAGGCCGACCGAGTAGGCGATGCCCATGTCGCGAAAGGTCTCGAAGGTCACCTGCCACTCGCCGTCCCACTTCAGCGAGTACTCGTAGGGGTTGTCGGGCTGGGAAAAGAACCACTGCAACGGACCGCCCTGCGCCGCGAGCGCGGCCGACATCTCGAACATGCCGTACAGCGGGCTGTCGGTCTCGCCGGCCATGTCGCCGGTGACGTAGACCACCGGCAACAGGTCTTTGTGATGGATGCTGTAGGCGCGGCTGGACTCCTCGACGTCCACGAGTTCCGACAACGGCACCAGGGCGCCGGAGAGGCTGCGCACCCGCAGCGCCAGCACCTGCTGCAGGTCGCCCTTGTCGGCTTCGCTCAAGCGCACGCGGATGGGGACCGCGTACTTGTACTTGTCCCCGTGCACGTAGGACACGTCCTCGCCCTCCAGCACGGTGGCGAGCGCCTGCGCGATGGCACTCTGCGGTACGCCGAGGGTCGAGGCCTTGGCCCGGTCGACGACGACGACGCGCTTGTCCGAGGGGTACTCCACCGAGTCATCGATGTCGATGATGTCAACGGTGTTCTCGAACACCTTGCGAACGTCCTTGGCGGCGTCAATCTGGCCCTCGTAGTCGAGACCGTAGATCTCCGCTACCAGCGGCGCCTGCACGGGCGGACCGGGCGGCACCTCGACGATCTTGGCGTTGCCGTCGAAGCCGCTGGCGATCGCCTGGATGGGCCGGCGCACGGCCAACGCGATCTCGTGGCTCTTGCGGTCGCGGTGGTGCTTGTCGGCCAGGTTGACCTGGATGCTCCCCTGGTGAGCCCCGTCCCGCAGGTAGTACTGACGCACCAGGCCGTTGAAGCTGATCGGCGCCGAGGTGCCCGCGTACACTTGATAGTCGGTCACCTCGGGCACGGTGGCGAGATATTGGCCGATCTCGTTCAGCACCCGGGCGGTCTGCTCCAGGCTGGTTCCTTCGGGCATGTCGAGCACCACCTGGAGCTCCGACTTGTCGTCGAACGGCAGCATCTTGAGCACCACCAGCTTGAAGCCGGCAAGCGACAGCGACAGCGCGATCAGGACCAGCACCCCGGCCAGCAGCTTCCAGCGGTTGCGCCGCCCCGCCCGGCCCGCCAGGAACGGGGTCATCACCCGGTCGAAGAAACGCTGCAGCCCGGACGGCCGCGCCGCTGCGTGGGCGTGGCCCGAAAAGTCGACCCGCCCCAGCAACCGGTTGGTCATCCAGGGGGTGAACACGAAGGCCACGGCCAGCGAGATCAGCATGCCGAGCGAGGCGTTGATCGGGATGGGACTCATGTACGGGCCCATCAGGCCGCTCACGAAGGCCATCGGCAGCAGCGCGGCGATGACGGTGAAGGTTGCCAGGATGGTGGGGCCGCCCACCTCGTCGACCGCCGTCGGGATGGCCTCGAGCAGCCGCTTGCCGCCCATGGCGAGGTGGCGGTGGATGTTCTCCACGACCACGATGGCGTCGTCGACCAGAATGCCGATGGAGAAGATCAGGGCAAACAGCGACACCCGGTTCAGGGTGAAACCCCAGGCCCAGGAGGCGAACAGGGTGATCGCCAGGGTCACCACCACAGCCGCGCCGACGATGACCGCCTCGCGCCAGCCGAGCGCCAGCGCCACCAGCAGCACCACCGAGCCGGTGGCGAAGACCAGCTTGGAGATCAGCTTTTTCGCCTTGGCGTCGGCGGTGGACCCGTAGTCGCGGGTAATCACCACCTCCACGCCCTCGGGTATGTAGGTGCCCTCGAGCTGGCCGAACCGGTCGATGACGCGCTTGGCGATGTCGACGGCGTTCTCGCCCGGCTTCTTGGC
>JARRQB010000356.1:0-2524 GCA_037382265.1 Gammaproteobacteria bacterium
CGGACCCGTGCTCGATGCTGGCGCCCATGTCGGCGAGTACCGCCTCCAGCGCGCCGACGCACAACAGCACGTTCTCCGGCCGGCTGGAGTAGCCCATCATCCCGATGCGCCAGACCTTGCCTGCCAGGGCGCCGAGCCCCGCACCGATCTCCAGGTTGAACTCGTTCAGCAGGCGACTGCGCACCAACGCATCGTCGGCACCGGGCGGGATGGTGATCGCGTTCAGCTGCGGCAGCCGCGCCGGCTCGTCGACCACGAAGCGCATGCCCATCGCCTCGATCCCCGCCTTGAGCACCTCGTGATTCTTGGCGTGGCGTGCCCACGCCGCCTCAAGCCCCTCTTCGGCCAGCATCACCAGGGACTCGTGTAAGCCGTACAGGGCGTTTATCGGGGCGGTGTGGTGGTAGACCCGCTTGGTGCCCTCGCCCCAGTAACCCATCGTAAGGTTGAGGTCGAGGAACCAGCTCTGCACCTTGGTCTTGCGGTGCCTGATGTGGTGCTCGGCGCGCTCGCTCAAGGTCAGCGGTGCCAGACCCGGGGTGCACGACAGACACTTCTGGGTACCCGAGTACACGGCATCCAGGCCCCACTCGTCGACCAGGACCGGCGTCCCGGCCAGCGAGGTAACGGTGTCCACGACGGTCAGGCAGTCGTGCCGCCGGGCGAGTCCCGCGAGCGCCTTGGCGTCGGACTGGGCGCCGGTGGAGGTCTCGGCGTGCACGAAGCCCAGGACCTTGGCGTCCGGGTGTTCGACCAGCGCCTGCTCGACCTTGACCGGGTCGACCGGCTGGCCCCAAACGTCGTCGACCACCACGGCCACGCCGCCGCAGCGCTCGACGTTTTCCACCATGCGCCCGCCGAACACGCCGTTGCGGCAGACGATGGCGGTGTCGCCGGGCTCGAGCAGATTGACGAAACAAGCCTCCATGGCGGCGGAGCCCGGCGCCGAGACGGGCATGGTCAGCCGATTCTCGGTTTGGAAGGCGTATTGCAGCAATTCCTTGACCTCGTTCATCATTTTGATGAATTCGGGGTCGAGGTGACCGATCGTCGGGCGTGACATGGCACGCAGGATGCGTGGGTGCACGTCGGACGGACCCGGTCCCATGAGCTTACGGACGGGGGGGTTGAAGGGTATGGGCGTCATCTCGATATATCGTCTGTACAATGGCGGCGCAGAACCGGCGCCGGAGTATAGAAAGTGGTGCAACAGTAACTCAAGCACGCAAACGGGGCGAACTCATGGCCAAAACCGACCACAGCGACCAACATTGGCGCGAGCAACTGACCGAAGAGCAGTATCGGGTGTGTCGCGAGAAGGGCACGGAGGCGGCGTTCAGCGGTGCCTACTGGGACAACAAGCGGCCCGGGATCTACCACTGCGTGTGCTGCGGTGCACCCCTGTTCAGTTCGGCCCACAAGTACGATTCCGGCACCGGCTGGCCGAGCTTTTGGCAGCCGCTCGACACCGATTCGGTTGCTGCGCAGCAGGACGCCAGCCACGGCATGGTGCGCACCGAGGTGACCTGTGATCAGTGCGGTTCCCACCTCGGCCACGTCTTCTCCGACGGGCCGCAACCCACGGGCTTACGCTACTGCATCAACTCGGTGTCGCTGGCTTTCGAGCCGGAAGGGGCCGATACGGGCTGCTAGATCCTGGGCGCAGTTTACTCGATTCGCTACGACTCAAGTAGACCACTTGCCTTGATTGGCGAGCAGCCTTTGCACCCACCGTTCCGTCCACCTCCCGCCGCCGGGGGCGAAACGCGCCAAGTCGTTCCACAGGACGGCGATCTGCTCCGCTGAGATGCGGTTCTGCCTCAGCACCAGGGCCTCGCGGTGCAGGGCTTCGAGGTACGCGGGCATGCCCACCATGGCGACCAGCGTCTGCAGGTTCAAGCTGCTGGCGAAGTCCTCTTGCAAGGCGTCGATCACGTCCTCGGGCGGGTTGGCGCCCAGCAGTCCGTGGGCCTTTTTGCGCAACGCCTTGGCATCCTTCGATGTTAGCGGCAGCGCCAGGGCCTTCACCCGGGCCAGGCGCCGACGTACACGGGGCACGACGCCCAAGGTCGCCGCGGTGGCGAGGTCGGGGAAACGCTCGTTGAAGCGTTCGACGCGTTCCATCGCCTCGATCGCCACCGCCAGCTTCTCCCGGGCCTGGTGTGCGGGTAACCAGCGGCCGGCGAAGCGAATCTGCGGCTCGTCGGTCGTCGTCGGTTCGAGCATGCGGGGTTCCGTTTGCCGGGACAGTGAATCGGTGTTCGGCGCGCGGCGTGGATGCTTTAACTCGAGGCGACGCCGGTCACCTGCCGATGCACGGCCGATCAACCTCGCGGCAACCGGCATTCCGCCCGCGACGGAACGCCGTCGAGGGTGTCCTGGGGATTGGTCGCGTTGGACCGCTTCGGTATAATGCGCGGCTTTCCGAGGCCTCAGGCGTCGGTATCGCAATTGCCTTCGGGTCGTTAGCTCAGTTGGTAGAGCAGCTGACTTTTAATCAGTTGGTCGCAGGTTCGAATCCTGC
>JARRQB010000357.1:0-2518 GCA_037382265.1 Gammaproteobacteria bacterium
GAGCTGGCGATCAACACCGGATCGGCGAGCAGCGCACTCACATCCTCGGCGCGTTCCACGATGGTCTCGAGCTTGCGCTCCAGCGAAGCGTTCATGGTGTCAGCGTTGTTTGTCCAGCTTGAACAGTTCGAGCGCGGCCTGCAGCAGCTCCAGATTGCCGCTCTCCGCTGCCTGGCGGATCTGAACGCTGGGCTGGTGTATCAGTTTGTTGGTCAGCGTGTGGGCGAGGAAATCCACGATGTCGTGCGGGTCGCGGCCGGCCGCCAACATCTGGCGGGCCTTAGCCAGTACCTGGTCACGGTGCTGCTCCGCCGCGCAACGATAGTTGCGGATGGTGGAAACCGCGCCCTGGGCGCGCAGCCAGCACATGAATCGCTCGACCTGGACGTCGATGATCTCTTCGGCCTTATGTGCCGCCTGCTCGCGCGACTTCAGGTTCTCCTGGATCACCTCATGCAAGTCGTCCACCGAATAGAGGTAGATATCATCCAACTCTGCAACTGCCGGATCGATATCCCTCGGTACGCCGATGTCGACCATGAACACCGGGCGGTGTTTGCGTCCTTTCAGTGCCTGCCTGACCATCGCTTTGCTGAGCACGGGGTGGCTGCTGCCGGTGGCCGAGATGACCATGTCGGCCTCAGCCAGGTGGGCGGGGATCTCATCCAGCCCGATGCCGTAGCCGTTGAATGTCGCCGCCAACCGGTGGGCGCGTTCCAGCGTGCGATTGGCGACCACGAGCCTGCCGAGATTCTGCTCTCGCAGGTGACGCGCGGTGAGCTCGATGGTCTCTCCGGCACCGATCAGCAGCGCGGTCTGTGACGCGAAGTCGCCGAATATCTGTTTGGCCAGACTGACGGCAGCAAAGGCGATCGACACGGGACTTTCGCCGATAGCGGTGTCTGTTCGTATCTGCTTTGCGACCGAGAAAGTGTGTTGGAACAGGCGGCTGAGAGAAGCCCGCAGCGTGCCCGCTTCTGCCGCTGCATGGTAAGCGGCTTTCATCTGGCCGAGAATCTGCGGCTCACCCAGGATCATCGAATCCAGTCCGCCCGCCACCCGCAGGATGTGGCGTACCGCCGCCTCGTCCGGGTAACTGTAGAGGTAGGGGCGAATGCGGTCGGGGTCCAGATGGTGATAGCTGCCCAGCCACGTGGCGAGTTGGTGAAGCTGGTTGTCCTGGATGCCTACGTACAATTCGGTGCGATTGCAGGTCGACAGGATTGCGGCCTCGTTCACCGCCGGTACCGCCGCCAGGTCGTGCAGCGCGTCACCCATGGTCTCGCCATTGATCGCCACTTGCTCGCGCAGTTCGACGGGTGCCGTGCGGTGATTAATACCAAAGGCAATCAGTGACATAGGAGCATGTTTCGTGGCTAGTGCAGGAAAGTTGTGTGATCTGCCTGGGCCGAATACAAGCAAGTAACTGTTTACTGTAGCTTCTGAAAACTTTGCCGTATAGTGGCACAGATTAGGGCAGTGAACTGAAATTCTGACAACATGATTGGTTTTCGAGACATGGGCGCAGTCGTGCGCGACGCGGCGGCGGCGTTGGTGTGCCTGACCTTTATTGCGTGCTCTCAGGCTCCGGTGAAGCCCGAGCAAGCACAGGAGCCCTCCCAGGCGCCGGCTGCACCCGCGCAGGATGCGCAACAGGCGCCCGCTGATTCGCCGACGCTTGCGGCTCCGCGCAAGACCGAGACCCTTTCCCCTTCCCTGCTCTATCAGGTACTGCTCGGCGAGCTCGCCGGCCAGCGTGGGGATATGGACGTTTCCGCGGCCGCCTATCTGGAAGCTGCCAGAAACAGCGAAGACCCGCGCGTCGCCGAGCGTGCTCTGAAGATTGCGGTATTTGGAAAGCACCAGGACATGGCGCTGGAGGCTGCGCGGCGCTGGGTGGAGCTGACGCCGGATGATCTGGAAGCCCGCCAGTCGCTCGCTGCGCTGGCGTTGCGCGTCGGTAACGAAGACGAGGCACTGCGGCAATTCGAGTACCTGATAGAGCACAGCCAGGACGAAGAAGGCGGGCGGTATCACTCGACGCTGGTGCTGCTGGCGCGCGAGCCCGACAAGCAGCTGGCGCTGAACGTCATGGAGAAGCTTTCCTCGCGTCACCCCGGCGATGCGGAAGCCTTCTACGCCTATGCACGTCTGGCGGTCCACGCTCAGAACTGGCCGGTCGCGGCGCAGAACATCGAGCAAGCTCTGAAGTTGCGTCCCGACTGGACCGAGGCCCTGGTGCTGCAGGCGCAGATTAGTCTCAAGCAGGACCAGGCAGCGGTCGCCCGCCAGCGGCTTGCGGCGGCTCTGGAGCGGGAGCCGGACAATGTCGAATTGCGTATGGCTTATGCGCGGCTGCTGGTCGATATGGAAGAATTCGAAGCCGCGCGCGACGAATACGAGATCCTGCTCCAGCAGCGTCCCGACGACGGCCAGGTGGTGTATTCGCTGGCGCTGCTGGCGCTCGAGGGCGAACAGCTGGACGAGGCAGAGGGCCTCTTCAAGAGGTTGATTGAGC
>JARRQB010000358.1:0-2513 GCA_037382265.1 Gammaproteobacteria bacterium
GACTGCACCTCCTTGCCGTCGGAAGGACGCTTGATGGGGCCGCCGGCGGACGCCACGGCGAGCTCCTCGAGCTCGGCGTTGGTGACGATGTCGGCGCTGTTGGCGTAGTTGAACTGCGCCAGCCCGCTGGGATCGTAGAGCTTGAAGCCGGAGGCCTGCACGATGGAGCCGAAATTCTCGGTGGTGGTCGCGCCGGACTCGGTGCTGATGTCGGCGGAGAAGCGGCCGGGTGCGCCGGAGGTCTTGGTGACCGTGCTGTTGAGGTGCACGGTGATGCTGTCGCTGGCCTCGACGGCGGCGATCATCTCGGCGACGCCGGTCTCCAGGGGCTGCGGCAGCTCCGCGGTCCTGCTGTTGGAGGTGCCGGCCGCAGCCGCCTTGAAGGGGATGCGCTTGTACCACCTGGCGGCCCAGCCGCCGAGAGCGCCGCTCTTTTCGACGATGTGGGCGCTGTAGCCGGCGGCCGCCGCCTCGAGCGCCGCGGTCATGCCGGTGACGCCGCCGCCGACGACGAGGATGTTCTTGTTCAGCGCCTGTTCGCCGGACGGCTTGGGGCGCTTCGACGAGCGCAGTTCGGCGCAGGCCATGCGGATGTAGTCGTCCGCCATCTCCTGGGTGGTCTCCTGGTGCTCGTCGTCAGCCGGACGCACCCAGATGACCCCTTCGCGCAGGTTGGCGCGGCTCATGGCGACGTCGCTGAAGTTGAACGCCTCGACCTTGGCGCGCCGCGAGCAGGCGGCGATCATCACGTGGCTCACGCCATCGTTGTCGATGTCGTTGCGGATCATCGCCACGCCCTCCCTGGAGCACAGCATCTCGTGGCTCTTGCACGCGGACATCTTGCCCTCGCGCGTGGCGATCATCTCCAGCTGCGAGGGGTCGAGCCGCTCGCCGATGCCGCAGCCGGTGCAGAGATAGCCGCAATATTTGATTTCGTCTGACATGATTTAGGCCTCCGTACTTGCAACGCGGTTGACAACCTGGATGGCGCGCAGCGCGGCGCCGGTGGCGTGCTGCACGGCGCGGTTGACATCGAGCGCCTCGGATGCCACGCCGGCCGCGAAAATGCCGCCGTTTTTCTCGTCGGCCTCGATGAAGCCTTCACGGTTGACGACGATGTCGACGGGGAAGCTGCTGGCGTCGACGCTCGGCTCCATGCCAGTCGCCAGCACCACCAGGTCGTGGGCCTGCGCGTAGCGCTTGTAGCCCTCGGTGTCGACGCCGTTGCACACCGGGTTGCCGTCCTTGTCCTGGGTGACGCTGGCCACCTTGGACTTGACGAACTTGACGTTGTCCTTCTCCCTGACGTTCTGGTAGAAGTCCTCGAAGCGGTCGATGGAGCGGATGTCGATGTAGTAGATGGTGACGTCGGCGTCGTCGCCGAGTGCGTCGGTGACGTAGTTGGTCTGCTTCAGGGTCGCCATGCAGCAGATGCGCGAGCAGTGGTAGAGGTGGTTGCGGTCGCGCGAGCCGGCGCACTGGATGAAGGCGATGTTCTTCGCCTCCTTGCCGTCCGAGGGGCGCAGCAGCTTGCCGCCGGTAGGGCCCTTGGGGGCGCACAGGCGCTCGAACTCGACGTTGCTGAGGACGTTGGCGAAGCGGTCGTGGCCGTAGGGCTGGATCTTGTCGGCGTCGTAGGGTTTCCAGCCGGTCGCCCAGATGACGGCGCCGCAGTTGAACTTGACCTCTTCGGCCTGCATGTCGAGATCGATGGCGTCGTAGTTGCAGGCCGCCTTGGCCTTGTCGGCGTCTTCCGTGCCGATGATCGCCGGGTCGAGCACGTAGCGCATCGGGTGCGCCATGACGTGGGGAAGGTAGGCGCCCTTGCGCTTGGACATGCCGTAGTCGTATTCGTTGTCGAACTCCGCCTCAACCACCTTGGCGCACTCCCCGCAGCCGGTGCAGTTTTCGTTGACGTAGCGCGGGCTGAGGGTGATGGTGGCGTTGTAGTTGCCCGCCTCGCCCTCGATGCCGGTCACTTCGGCCATGGTCAGCACGGTGATGTTGGGGTTCATCTTGGTGCGGCGCTGGTTGATCTCCAGGCCGCAGGTGGGGAAACACATCTTCGGGAAGTACTTGTAGAACTGGCTGACGCGCCCGCCGAGATAGGGACGCTTTTCCACCAGCACCACGCGTTTCCCGGTCTCCGCGGCCTCGACGGCAGCGGTCATCCCGCTGATTCCGCCTCCGACCACCAGGATGGTTTCGTTGGTTGCGACGACTTCCGTCATGGATCTTCCTCCGTCACGGATTAAAGAAAAAACAACAGGCAGCCATCAGGCTGCCGGCAAGCGTGCGAAAATTTGGCTGATCTTACTCCGCTTGCGTGCGGGGGGAAATAGCCCGCGGGGGATAGTTTCTATCGAAATTTCAAATATGCGGATAGAGAAGATCGATCAATTGCCGTTTTTTCATTTTCCCGCGCGCTATTTTTGATACTCTCGCGCAGACGCAAAGGGGATAAATAGGGGACAGACCACGGTTTCTTCCTCTTCGCGTCGTGGCGATAGGGT
>JARRQB010000359.1:0-2508 GCA_037382265.1 Gammaproteobacteria bacterium
AGTCGGTGGGTTTCTGCGAGATCGGCCAGCGTCCAGGCTACTACCCCCACAGCCACGGCCGCGAAGACGCGCGGGTGTACGCCAAGGCGCTGGTCTGAAAGAGAAAGCCCCGGCGGCCGAAACCGTCGGGGCTTAATGTCGCTTGGCAAAGACCCTATCCGTGGATCTTCCGTGTGAAGCCGTGTCTTCCGTGACTGCTGTCCCTAGCGACGACGGAATCCTGCCACGAACGAAACGCCTGAGCAAGCGGTCGGATGCGCGTAGGGTGTTCCTGCGCAGTCCTTCCCAGAACGCGGACTCAGTCGTCCCGCAGAGGCCCGCCAGGCGGACCGATACGCTATACTGGGATGTTTTTTCAGTAGACTAGACATGTCGCAACTCCGAACCGAACTCGCCAAACGTCGCACCTTCGCGATCATCTCGCACCCGGACGCGGGCAAGACCACGCTCACCGAAAAACTGCTGCTATTCGGCGGGGCCATCCAGATGGCCGGCACCGTCAAGGGCCGCAAGGCGGCGCGGCATGCCACCTCCGACTGGATGGAACTCGAGAAGCAGCGCGGCATCTCCGTGACCTCCTCGGTGATGCACTTCCCCTATGGCGGGACGATCGTCAATCTGCTCGACACCCCGGGCCACGAGGACTTCTCCGAGGACACCTACCGCACCCTGACCGCGGTCGACTCGGCGCTGATGGTCATCGACGTTGCCAAGGGCGTCGAGGAGCGCACCATCAAGCTGATGGAGGTGTGCCGCCTGCGCGACACGCCCATCCTGACCTTCGTGAACAAGCTCGACCGCGAGGGCCGCGACCCGATCGAGATCCTCGACGAGATCGAGGAGGTGCTGCAGATCCAGTGCGCCCCGATCACCTGGCCGATCGGCATGGGCAAGCGCCTGAAGGGCGTGTTCGACCTGCGCACCGGCACCACCCACCTGTTCAGCGCCCAGCACGGCGGCAAGATCCAGGCCGGTGCGGTGATCGAGGGGCTCGACAACCCGGCGCTCGACGAGGCCATCGGCGACCAGGCCCAGGAGCTGCGCGACGAGATCGAACTGGTGCGTGGCGCGAGCCACGCGTTCGACCTCGACGCCTACCTGGCCGGGCGTCAGACCCCCGTGTTCTTCGGCTCGGCGATCAACAACTTCGGCGTCCGTGAACTGCTCGACGCCTTCGTCCAGTACGCCCCGCCGCCGCGCCCGCGCGAGGCCCAGCGGCGGGTGGTCGACCCGGGCGAGGACCAGTTCACCGGCTTCGTTTTCAAGATCCAGGCCAACATGGACCCGCAGCACCGCGACCGCGTCGCCTTCCTGCGCGTGTGCTCCGGCAGTTACAAAAAGGGCATGAAGATGCGCCAGGTGCGCATCGGCAAGACCGTGCAGGTCGCCAACGCCATCACCTTCCAGGCCGACGAGCGCCGCCACGTGGAGGAGGCCTGGCCCGGCGACATCATCGGCCTGCACAACCACGGCACCATCCAGATCGGCGACACCTTCACCGAGGGTGAGGAGCTCAAGTACGAGGGCGTGCCCTACTTCGCGCCGGAGCTGTTCCGGCGCATCGTGCTCAAGGACCCGTTGAAGAACAAGCAACTGCAAAAGGGCGTGCTGCAACTGTGCGAGGAGGGCGCGACCCAGGTGTTTCGCCCCATGCGCAACAACGACCTCATCCTGGGTGCGGTCGGCGTACTGCAGTTCGACGTCGCCGCCCACCGCCTGAAAGGCGAGTACGGCGTCGAGGCCATCGTCGAACCCGTGCAGGTCGCCACCGCCCGCTGGGTCAGCTGCGACGACGACAAGGAACTGAAGCGCTTCCGCGACAAGGCCTACGACCACCTGGCGGAAGACGGCGACGGCCAGCTGGTCTACCTGGCGCCGACGCGGGTCAACCTGAACCTGACGATGGAGCGCTGGCCGGACGTGCGCTTCCTCGCGACCCGGGAGCTTTAGCGCCTTCGCGGCGTCAGGGCCTGCATTCCGACATGCGCGCGACGCCGGGCCTTCCGGCTGCCCAAAGAGAAAGGGCGCCTTCAACGAAGGCGCCCGCGGCAGGCTTGCATCAAAACCCTCTTGATCGAGGCCGTTCCCTGGCCTGCTTGCCTGCCGGGGCCAATGTTGCAGGAGCGTGACGGCCGAACCAATGCGGGTTTGCCAACAAACCTTGTAGGAAAAGTCTGATGTGGGCGGGGTCGCCTACTAAAGCTTCAGCTCATCGGGGCAACAACTGCACCTCGATGTCCAGCCCGAGGTCGATCCAGGCCCGATCCGCCGTCACTACCGGAACCTTTTTCCGGCGCGCGCAGGCCAGCCAGGCACGGTCGTCCAACGACACGCAAGCGCGGGGTCACCATTTAGCTGACCTCAGGGTTCTCAGGTTCGTTATGGAGCGGGGACCTCTGTCAAGAAAGGATTGAGGACGACAACCCCACCCAGCACCTTCTCATGCTGCAGGTCTTCAGTGAGCATGAAGTCTCACTCCTTCCGCCCGGCCGCGGCGACGATCAACGC
>JARRQB010000360.1:0-4626 GCA_037382265.1 Gammaproteobacteria bacterium
CTGGCGTGGCATCGGCGCGCGGGGAAAATGGCGCGGTTGCGTTTCGACTAGAATAAGATCGAACCGCTGCTGCCGCCACGCTGGTGCAACGTGCCAGCCACCTACGCAAAAAGTTTTGCATGCCACAACCTGAATCTCCATCGCAAGACGCGCTCGCTCCCGCGCCGTCCTCGGACGCCGGTGCCGAGCCCGACGCGCGAGCGTGCCGGCTCGAATTCGGCATTTCAACCGCGGGCGCGCGGCCTGGTGAGCGAGCCGGCGCCGCCTGCGCAAGGGGCCCTGGAGAGCTCGCTGCACAGATTGCAATTCCTGAACCAGCGACCGATCGCCCGTCGCCATCGAAGCGCCGCACACGACGGCGGGCTGCGCCTGCTCAAACCGGTTCGCGGCGCACAACTGGCCGCCGAGCTGCGCAGCCAGGCGCAGCAGGCGACTCGAGCGTACTCGCCGCCCGCCGGGCGGCATTCTTATTGCTTCGTATCAACTCAGGGCAGGCCCGGCCCGCCTGCCGAGGCGGACACAATGCAGGCGTCACATTCAGCCGGTCAGGGCCGCTACACGAGGAGAATTCCATGGGGCAGACAAACCTGAACCTTCCGCTCACTCTCATCGGTTTACTGCTGGCGACGGCACTGGCGACGGCCCGAACCGGGTGGGCACAGGACGAACCGGCGCAGAGCAGGCCGGCGGAGTTGCCGGAGCTGGGAGTGGCGGTACACGACCTGTCCAACGAGGCGCTGTTCGAGCACGGTCTCCAATATGCCGTCCTTGCAGTAGAGGTGCGGCCCGACACACCGGCTGCAAACAGCGGTATGGAGGCCGGCGACCTCATTTACCAGTTGAACGATCTGCCGGTGTACTCGGCGCGGCGCCTGGTTTGGCTGCTGGGACGCGCGGCGCCGCCGCAAGCGCTGCATTTCACGGTGCTGCGCGACGGACATGCCCACACGTTGACCATCGAGCGTCCTCCTGTGCCGCAACCGACGCCAGCACAGAACGATCAGTGAGGGTCGCCCAGGGCGCCCGCGCCGGTCTGGCCCGCAGACGGCTCCGCCGTCGGAGCCGTGCGTAACTGGTACTTCTGAATGCGGTAGCGCAACGTCTCACGCGTGGTGCCGAGCGCCTTGGCGGTGGCGGTCACATTGAAGCGGTTGCGCTCCAGCGCGGTCTGAAGGAGGTAGCTGTCCATCTCGTCGAGAGCCATCGAGCCGTCCAGAGGGATGATGACGCGATCGCCCTCCACTTCCGCACGGCCGCCACCGCGTCCCAGGCTGTGATCGAGCTGCAGCCAGCGCTCTTCCAACTCGTCGCCCTGCGACAGCAGGGCGGCCCGCTCGATGACATTGCGCAACTCGCGAATGTTGCCGGGCCAGTGATAGCGGGACATGGCGCGATAAATACTCTCGTCGATGTGTGAGATGCGCTTGTTCGCCTTGGCAGCGAACTCCTCGACGAATACCGGCACCAGCTGCTCCAGATCATCTATCCGCTCGCGCAACGCGGGCAGGGTAATCTGAAACACGCTCAGGCGGTGGAAGAGGTCACTGCGAAAACGCTGTTCGCGCACCTGACGTTCCAGACGCCGGTTGCTGGCAGCCTTGATCTGCACATTCACGTCGAAGGACTTCTCGCCCCCGACGCGGCGCACCCGCCTGTCCTCGATCGCGGTGAGCAGCTTGGCTTGCAGATCCAGATCCAGCTCGCCGATTTCGTCCAGAAACAACGTGCCGCCGTCGGCCTGTTCCAGGTACCCGCGGTGGCGTCCCTTGGCGCCGGTGAAGGCCCCCGCCTCGTGCCCGAACAGTTCCGATTCGGCCAGGTCGCGCGGCAGCGCCGCGCAATTGACCTCGATCAGCGGACCGTCCGCACACGGACCCGAATGGTGCAGTATGCGCGCCATCAAACCCTTGCCGGTTCCCGTCTCGCCGCTGATGATGAGTGCGCTGATCGGCACCTCGCTCAGGCGCTGTGCCAGCTCGCGCACCTCGGCGGCCTGCGGACTCTTGCCCAGGAACGCCTCCGGCCGGTACTTACGCGAACCCTCAGCGCTCTGTCGGCGCAACCGGCCCTGCGCGGTGGCACCGCGCCGCGCACCGTTGAGCACCACGCTGAGACGCTCGGTGCTGCACGGCTTCTCGAGAAAATCCAGCACCCACTCCACCGGCTTGCGCTGGGCGCGAACCTCTTCCAGCAGGTCGAGCGAGTTGCCGTCGGGCAGGCTCATGTCGGCGAGAACCACCATGGAGTCGATGGCATCCTCGCTCAAGACCTCGCGCGCCTCCGCCAACGTACCCGCGACCGTCACGTCCCAGGACTGGCGTGAAAAGAAACGCGCCAGCTCCTTCGCCAACAGTTCTTCGTCTTCGATGATGAGCAGTGGATCAGCCACTAGATGTCTCCAAGGGTAAGCAAACCTCACTCAGCGCGCCGCGCGGCTCCAAGTTACTGAGCAGCAGTCGGCCGCCGTGATCGTGCACGAAGCGGCGCACCAGGGCCAGGCTCAGGCCGGTTCCGCCAGCCTTCGGCGCCTCCCAATCGGCGTTCGCCGACTCGAGCACGCTGTCGGGGAAGCCCGGTCCGTCGTCCACGATGCGAATCAACAGGTCACCATTTTCCCGCACAAAGCTCATGTCGATGTGACCGCCGGTCGCGCTCACAGTCTGCGCCACATTGGTGAGCAGGTCGAACAGAGCGTGGCGGACTCTGGACTCGGGAAGGGTGCAGGTGAGGGAATCATCCACGCGAAAATCCAGACTCACGTGCTCGTCGAGCTGCAGGCGCAGCAGATTGACGACCTCGGCCACCACCGGTGCCAAGCGCAGCCGCACCGGCGCTTCCCGCTCCACATTCGCCGAGGCGAGCACACCTGACAGCACCGCCGCGGCGCGCTGCAACTCGCGGATCATCTGGTCGACGCGCTGGCGATTGTCGTCGGTGATGACGTCTTCGCGCAGGTTGCCGAGCGACATCAACACCGCGGCCAGCGGGTTGCGTAGTTCGTGCGCCACACGCGCGGCGAGGTCGCCCGCCGCGGCCAGGCGTTCGGCGCGACCGAGACTGCGCTGCTGGCGCACCAATTCGCGCGTGGTGCGGGCGAGCTCGGAGCGCAGCTTCTCCTCGCGCGCCAGGTGCTCCTCCTCGAACGCACGCAGACGCTCGACCATTTCATTGTACTTGTCGAACACCGGTCGCATCAGGGGGTCGGTGCGGCCCGACAACGCCGAAGCATAATCCTTTTCCGAGAGCAGCCCCATGAGATAGGTGAGATCGTTGAGCGGCGCCCTCACCTTCCAGTGGAAGAATATGAGGACCATGCCGGTGGCCAGAATCAACACAAAGGCCAGAGCCAGGGATGCCTGCCACTGGCGACGCTCGAAATCCCCCAGTTCGTCGAGCAGACTGTTCTGGGCACTGAGTTCGCGGTACAGGATTCTGCTCAAAGCCACCCGCGTCGCAGCGGCCATCGCCTCGGCCTGGGCGCGGCCAGCCTGCCCTGAGACCCCCGGTTCGGCGGCGGCGAAGGTTTCCGCGGCGCGCGCCAATTGGTAGCGGGTATTCGAGTCGAGGGCCCCTTCAGCCCTGGCGTATTCACTCAACTGGTGCTGAATGCGCTGCCATTCTTTGTGCTGCGGTTGCGCCGAAACATCGTAGTCGCCAAGGTCCAGGCGCAGTGCGTACAAGCGGTTGTAGAACACGATGTGGTCCTTGAGCGGCATCATCTGCCGTGCCGTCATGCCTGACAGATAGACCAGCGACGCCAGAACCACGCCCGTGATCAGCAGCCAGGACAACCCCAATAAAAGAATCGTTCGATACAACACGCTGCGGTGACCGGCGCCGGTTCCCGGTTGCCCCTCCTCTGCCACGACCATGCCGTTGGCTCGAAAACTGGTCCATCCATCCGCCATGAGCTTCCCGTTTCGACTCTGATGCGGTGCACCGCCGTGCGCAACGTCCTGTCTAGGCGAACGGCAGCACACTCGCCTGCGCATGCGCCAGGACCGCTACGCCGGGGTGGCTCGACTTGATCATGTGTTCGATCTCGGCAGCACGGCGCTCCGAAACGTCCACCACCACGAGGGTCTCGCCGCGCCGCAAAGCCTGGTGAAGGCGCGGATAATCCTGGGCCGGTACCGGCAAACGCCAGAGCGCCGCAAGCGCACCACTGACCGCGCCTATGATCACCAGCACCGCGAGCGGCGCCAGTCCGAACGGACCGAGTTGCAGCAACGGCAGGCCGAACAGCAGCCCCAGCATCGCGCCCAACACGGTCGCCGGGACGCACTGGCGCGGATCGGCATGACGACCCTCCACGCCCAGCGGCGTCGCCAGGGGTTTCGAGTCAGCGCTGATGATGCGTATGCGCTGTGCCGGCACGCCATCGGAGAGCAAGGCTTCCGCGAGCTTGATCGCCTCAGTGTGCTTGGCGGCTGTGAGGTAGATCCGGGTCATACACAACCTGCTCTGTCCACCCGGCCGCTGGCGACGCGGCGCGAGGGGCATTGGCCCAATCCGCAGCAGCGAACGGAAGTCCCGACCGGCCCTCACGACGAGCGCAGAACCACCCCGGCAAGACGTTGGCGCGATGACGCCACGACCTCGGCAGCCCATCAGTCGACTCCGATG
>JARRQB010000361.1:0-3671 GCA_037382265.1 Gammaproteobacteria bacterium
TCCACCTTGCCCACCAGGGTGTCGAGCCAGTCGAGGGGGTAGTTGTAGAAACCCATCATCGCGATGTACTCGACGATCTTGGCGTTGCTGGCGATGCGCAGCGGAAAACCACCGACGATGTTCCGCTTCGCCGCCTCGAGTTCGTCCTCGCCGGGACCTTCGGCGATGAACCTGGCGAGGGTCTCGCGCATGACTGCCATGGCCTGATCGACTTGTGTGTTCTTAGTCTGCGCCCCCATCAGGAAGGGCCCGTCGGTGCGCATCGGCGCGAAGTAGCTGTAGACGCTGTAGGACAGGCCGCGCTTGTTGCGAACCTCCTCGCCGAGGATCGACACCAGGCCGCTGCCGCCGAGCACGTGGTTACCCACGTACAGGGGAAAATAGTCGGGGTCGTGCCGCGCCATGCCGCGTTGGCCCAGGAAGATGTGGCTCTGCGACGACGGGAAGGTCTCGCGAACCTTTACCTCGGCAGGATCGGGGACGGCGGGCAGCGGCTCCGCCGCCCCGCCCCGCGGCAGCGCGCGAACCACCTGCTCGGCGATGCGCTCGGCCTGGTGCCGGTCCACCGCGCCGACGATGGCCACTACGGCATTGGCCGCCACGTAGTAGCGCTCGTGAAAGGTGCGCAGCATCTCCCGGTCGATGCGCTCGAGCGACTCCTGGTCGCCCGAGGGGTCGTGCGCGTAGGGGTGGCTACCGTACAGGTTGCGATAGAACAGCCGGTCGGCGACCTCTCGCGGCGACTGCAGCGACTGGCGCACGGCGATCTGCATTTGCTGGCGCACGCGTTCCACCTCGGGCGCGGCGAAACGCGGTTCGGCGAGCACCGTCGCCAAGGTGTCCAGGGCCACCCGCAGCGCCGCCGGCTCGGTGAGGCTGCGCACCGAGTACCACGCCATGTCGCGCATCGAGCCGTTGCCGATCTCGACGCCGTGGTCCTCGAGCCGCTCGGCAATGGCGTCTGCGCTCCACTCACCCGCACCCTGATCGAGCAGGGCATTGGCGAAGGAAGCCAGCCCCGGCGTGACGCCGTCGCGCGCGCTGCCGGCGTCGAACACCACGCGAACGTCGACCATCGGCAGGTCGGGCGCCGCGACGAACATCACCTTGGCCCCGTTGGGCGTGACCCAGCTCTCGACCGCAGGCGCTGCCGCGACGGCACCCGCGAACCAGAGCAGGAGGCAGATCGGCAGGCGCTTAAGCCCCATGGCGACCTCCGGCGGCCAGCGCCGCGCCCTCCGGTTCGTCCCCCTCCATCGACAGCGGGCGCAGTACCGCGACCGTCAGCTGGTCGTCGTTGAGATACTTGCGCGCGGCCTGGTAGAACAGCGAGTCGAGCTGATAGACCTTGCTGGCGACCACCGACGTGACCACGCGCTCGAGTTCGCCGGGCTCTACCAGCTCGGACCGGAGCCGCTCGATCTGGGCGCGCAGCGCCTGCTCCAAATCGGCCACCGAGTGACCGTCGGTCGGCGTGCCGCTGAGCGTCAGCATGCCCGGCAGGCGGGAATAGGTGTCGTAGTCGGCGCCCGCCGAAGCCGCGACCTTTGCGGAACGCACCAGCTCGCAGCTCAGCCGGGCGCTGTCGCCACCGTCGAGGATCGCGGACAACACGTACAGGGCGTAAGGCTCCCAGGGTTCCGCCGCGGTACCCACGATGGGGGTCTTATAGCCCATGACGAGATAAGGCTGGCGCGCCGGTACGGTCACTTCCACCCGGGTCAGCCCCTGCTGTTCTGGTTCCGCGACCGTCTTGTCGGCAGGCTGCACACCGGCCGGGATGGGGCCGAAGTAGGTTTTCGCCAACGCCAGCACCTGGGCGGGGTCGACGTCGCCGGCTACCACCAGGATGGCGTTGGCCGGCTGGTAATAACGGTCGTACCAGCGGCGCAGGTCGTCGACGGTCATGCTGTCCAGGTCGTGCATCCAGCCGATGATTGGGTTGCGGTAGGGCGATGCGCGCCAGGCGACCGCCTGGAACTGTTCGAAGGTCAAACTGGTGGGCTTGTCCTCGGTGCGCAGGCGTCGCTCTTCCTTGACGACCTCGATCTCCTTCGCGAACTCCTCGGCGTCGAGTACCAGATTGCGCATGCGGTCGGCCTCGAGCTTGAGCGCGGTCTCCAGGTGCTCCGCCGCCAGGGTCTCGAAGTAAGCGGTGTAATCGCGCCCGGTAAAGGCGTTCTCGTCGCCGCCGAGCGCGGAGATGATGCGCGAGAACTCGCCCTTTCCGACTTCGTGGGTGCCCTTGAACATCATGTGTTCGAGGGCGTGGGAGATGCCGGTCAGGCCGTTGGGCTCGTAGCTGCCGCCGACCCGGTACCAGACCTGACTCACGGCGACCGGGGCCCGGCGGTCGACCTTGACGATCACCTCCATCCCGTTGTCGAGCCGATACTCGTGCACCGGCGCCGCGGCCGATGCGAATGGCGCCGCGAGCAGCGCCGCCGCCAATACGACGATACGAATCATCGGATGTCTTACTCCCTACGTCGGTTCGCCGCAACCGGCAGTGGATAATGATACGATGCCGCGCATTCTTTCAGAGCACCCCTTGCAAGCCAAGCGCGCCCTGGTGTGGACCGTGCGAGGCCGCGTAGGTTCCGAGGAGCACCGGTCTTTTCATGTTCGGATTCGGCAAGCAGAAAGCGCCAACCCCATCGCCGGTCGAGACCGACGAGGCGTCGAGCCCGGGGTTGTTTCGGCGCCTGAAGCAGGGGCTGGCCCGCACCCGCGCGAACCTCACCGATGGCCTGGCCAACCTGATCCTGGGCCACAAGCAGATCGACGACGCCCTGTTGGAGGATCTGGAGACCTTGCTGCTGACGGCCGACGTCGGCGTCGAGGCCACGACCCGGGTCATCGACGACCTCACCCAGCGGGTGCGGCGTCGGGAGCTGGCCGATCCCGCGGCGCTGTCCCGGGTACTCAGGGAAAGGCTCGCCGGTATCCTGCGCGGGGCCGACGCACCGGTGAGACCGCCCGCCCCCGGGCGCCCGCAGGTCATCCTGATGGTCGGCGTCAACGGCGCCGGCAAGACCACCACCATCGGCAAGCTGGCCCGCCGCCTGCTCGACGACGGCCAGAGCGTGATGCTCGCGGCCGGCGATACCTTCCGCGCGGCCGCGGTCGAACAGCTGCAGACCTGGGGCGAGCGCAACGGCGTGCCCGTAGTGGCGCAGCACACCGGAGCCGACTCGGCATCGGTGATCTTCGACGCCCTGCAGGCGGCAACCTCGCGCGGCGTCGACGTGCTGATCGCCGACACCGCCGGGCGGCTGCACACCAAGGGCAACCTCATGGAGGAACTCGCCAAAATCGCCCGGGTGCTGCGCAAGATCGACCCCGACGCCCCGCACGAGGTCATGCTGGTGGTCGACGCGGGCACCGGCCAGAATGCCCTGAACCAGGCACGCCAATTCGACCAGGCCGTGCCTCTGACCGGGATCACACTGACCAAGCTCGACGGCACCGCCAAGGGCGGCATCGTATTCGCCATCGCCGAGCAGCTGCGCATCCCGATCCGCTTCATCGGCGTCGGCGAGAAGATCGAAGACCTGCGGCACTTCGATGCCGAGGAGTTCGTGCAAGCGCTCTTCGAGTAAGGGCCAAGGGCCAAGGGCCAAGGGCCAAGGGCCAAGGGCCAAGGGCCAAGGGCCAAGGGCCAAGGGCCA
>JARRQB010000362.1:0-2966 GCA_037382265.1 Gammaproteobacteria bacterium
CATCTTCATGGACATCCCCGGCACCGGCGACGACACGGTGCTGATGTACGGCCACCTCGACAAGCAGCCCGAGATGACCGGCTGGTCGGACGGGCTCGGCCCGTGGGAGCCCGTGCTTCGGGACGGCAAGCTCTACGGCCGGGGCGGCGCCGACGACGGCTATGCCGCCTTTGCGTCCCTGACGGCACTGATGGCCTTGCAGCGCGAGGGGGTTCCGCACGCGCGCTGCGTCGTGCTGATCGAGGCCTGCGAGGAATCCGGCAGTTACGACCTGCCCCACTACATCGACCACCTGCGCGACCGGATCGGCGAGCCGTCACTGGTTGTGTGCCTGGACTCCGGCGCCGGCAATTACGAGCAATTATGGCTGACCGTCTCGCTGCGCGGCATGGCGGCCGGCACCCTGCGCGCGGACGTGCTGCGCGAAGGCGTGCATTCGGGTTATGCCTCGGGTGTCGTGCCGTCGAGTTTTCGCGTGCTGCGGCAACTGATCAGCCGCCTCGAGGACGAGGCGAGCGGTCGTGTCCTGCCCGACTATCTGAAGGCGGACATCCCGGCGCAGCGGCTCGAGCAGAGCCGTCACATGGCCGAGACGCTCGGCGATGCGGTCTACCGGGCCTACCCCTTCTGCGACGGCGTGCGGCCGCAGGCGAACGACAACGTCGAACGGATCCTGAACCGCACCTGGCGCGCGGCCCTCTCGGTGACCGGCGTCGACGGCATTCCGCCGCTCGCTTCGGCGGGCAACGTGCTGCGTCCGCATACCGCGCTGAAGCTCTCGATGCGCCTGCCGCCCACCGTCGACGGCGAAGAGGCGACGCGCCGGATGAAGGAAACCCTGGAGGCCGACCCGCCACAGAATGCGCAGGTAGCCTTCGAGCCGGACCACGCCGCCTCCGGCTGGAATGCTCCGGACATTGCGCCATGGCTGCAGGAATCGCTGCAAAGCGCGTCGCAGGCGGCCTGGGGCAAGGACGTGATGTACATGGGCGAGGGCGGCACGATCCCGTTCATGGCCATGCTGGGCGAGTTTTTCCCGGCCGCGCAGTTCGTCATCACCGGCGTGCTGGGCCCGAATTCGAACGCCCACGGCCCCAACGAGTTTCTGCACGTACCGTTCGCGCGCAAGCTGACCACCTGCGTGTCGCGCGTGCTGGCCGATCACTGCCGGCGCAAGGCAGACTGAGTCGTGCAGCGTCTTCTGGCCGCCATGCTGACGGCCGCCGCCGGGCCGGCCGCCGCGGAACGGGGCAATGTCGGCGCGCACGGCTTCACGGTCACGCATTCCGCCGCGACCCGCGCGGCGCCCGCCGCGGTCTACCAGTCGATCACGGAGAACATCGACCGCTGGTGGAACGGGGATCACAGCTGGAGCGGGGATGCCGCGAACCTGTATCTGCGTACCGGACCGGGCGGCTGCTTTTGCGAACGGTTGCCGGACGGCGGCCACGTCGAACACCTGCGCCTGATCCACGATGCACCGGGGCGTGAGCTGCGCTTCGACGGCGCGCTCGGCCCGCTGCAGGCCATGCCGGTCACCGGCCGCATGATCTGGTCGATCGAGGCAGTCGACGCGGGCAGCCGCATCACGTTCACCTACCACGTCACCGGCCGCCCGGAAGGCGGTCTCGAAGGGATCGCCCCGGCCGTCGACGCCGTCATCGGCGAACAATTGGGGCGGCTCGCGGCACTGCTCGACGCGCGCTAGGCGCGCCGTCAGCGGGTGCCGTTCAGTCCGCGACCTGCAGCAGGTGGATGCTGAACAACCCGTCCGCGTCCGTCCAGACGCGGACCGTTGCGTAACCGGCGTCGCGCCCGAGTTCGCGGAACTCGTCGAGCCCGTACTTGTAGGAATTTTCCGTGTGGATACTCTCGCCCGCACGAAACGCGAAGGTCTCGCCGTCGACCTCGGCGCGCTGGGCCGACTTGCTGACGAGGTGCATCTCAACCCGCCCTTCATCCCGGTCGTAGAAGGCGCGGTGCGCGAAACGCCCTGGCTCGAAGGTGCCGTCCAGTTCGCGGTTGATGCGCCACAACAGGTTTCGGTTGAAGGCTGCGGTCACTCCGCTGGCGTCGTTGTAGGCTTGCTCGATGATGGCCGGCGGCTTCTTCAGATCTACCCCGACAATCATGAAGCCGCCCGGCCCGAGCAGGCCGCTGAGCCGCGCCAGGAAGGCCCTGGCCTGGTCCGGCAGGAAATTGCCGATCGTCGAGCCCGGGTAGAAGCCGACGGTCCGCAGCGACGCGTCGCCGTCCTCCGGGATGTCCAGGGGGGCGGTGAAGTCGGCGCACAGGGCCTGGATTTCAAGGTCGGTGAACTGGCGATGCAGGTCGTCGATCAGGCCGAGCAGGGCCGCCTGGGAGATATCGATCGGCACGTAGCGACGCACGTCGAGGTGTTCGAGCAACGCCGCGACCTTGCGGCTGGAACCGCAGCCGAATTCGATCAGCCGAATGCCCTTGCCTCCGAGCCGCGCGCGTCGTAGAAGAAGCGGCAGGGTATGCGCTTGCGCGGCCGGCTCAGGCCCTCGACCACGGCCTCGCGAAAGGATTGCGGCGTCGGACTGAAATCAAGCAGGGTCGCCGTCTCGGGCAGGTTCATGAAGCGTCCTCCGCGAGGCGGAAACCGGCAAACGCCCAGCGTTGCCCCGGGTAAAAGAAGTTGCGGTAGGTCGGTCGGCCATGGCCTGGCGGGGTCACGCAGGAGCCGCCGCGCAATACCATCTGGTTCACCATGAACTTGCCGTTGTACTCGCCGACGGCGCCGGGCGCCGGCCGAAAGCCCGGGTACGGTGTATACGGACTCGCGGTCCATTCCCAGACGCCGCCGAACATCTGCTCCAGGCCGCCGCCGCGGGCCGCGACCGGGTGCAGCAGGCCATCCCCGGCGGACGCCTCGGCGTTCGCGGTCACCGCCGCCGTCTCCCACTCGGCCTCGGTCGGCAAGCGCTTGCCGGCCCATGCCG
>JARRQB010000363.1:0-3200 GCA_037382265.1 Gammaproteobacteria bacterium
GGGCGTTCGATCACCTCGATGCAGTCGACCGGGCAGGGCGGCAGGCACAGGTCGCAGCCCGTGCATTCGCCGATGATGACCGTGTGCATCTGCTTGGGGGCGCCGACGATCGCGTCGACCGGACAGGCCTGGATGCACAGCGTGCAGCCGATGCAGACCTGCTCGTCGATCACCACGACCGTGGGTGCCTGCTCGACGCCGTTTTCCGGGTTGAGCGGCAGCGCCTCGACGCCGAGCAGGTCGGCGAGCTCGCGGATGACTTCGTCGCCCCCGGGCGGGCACTGGTTGATCGGCGCCTCGCCGGCCGCGATGGCCTCGGCGTAGGGTCGGCAGCCGGGAAAATTGCACTGCCCGCACTGGGTCTGCGGCAGGATGGCGTCGATCCGGTCGACCACCGGGTCCGACTCGACGCGGAAGCGGCGGGCGGCCCAGCCGAGGCCGAGGCCGAACAGGCTGCCGAGAATCGCGAGTGAGAGAACCGCCGTGAGCATCTGCGGGTGACCTCAGGAATGGGTCAGGCCGCTGAAGCCCATGAACGCCAGCGCCATCAGGCCCGCCGTGATCAGGCCGATCGGCGCGCCGCGGAAATGCAGCGGAACGTCCGCGGTCGCCAGCCGTTCACGCATCGCCGAGAACATGACCAGCACCAGGCCGAAACCGGCCGAGGCGCCGAAGCCGTAGAGCGCCGACTGCAGCAGGTTGTGCTGTTGCTGCACGTTGAGCAGGGCCACGCCGAGCACCGCGCAGTTGCTGGTGATCAGCGGCAGGAAGATGCCCAGGATCCGGTACAGCAGCGGGCTCGTCCGGCGCATCACGAGTTCGGTCAGTTGCACCACGACCGCGATGACCAGGATGAAACTCAGCGTCGACAGGTATTCCAGCCCGAGCGGGCGCAACAGGTAACTGCTGACCAGGTAGCTGCTGACCGAGGACAGGGTCAACACGAACATCGTGGCCACCGACATGCCCACCGCGCCCTCGAACTTGTTGGAGACGCCCATGAACGGGCACAGCCCGAGAAACCGGACCAGGACAAAATTGTTGGCCAGTACGGTGCTGACCAGGATCAGCAGGTATTCCGCCATGCCGTGCCGGTACGTCCGCCGGACCCGGTCAGGTGACGCGCAGGCCGGGGCGCGCGCCCTCGTCCGGTTCCAGGAGGTACAGGTCGTCGCCGCCCGGTCCGGCCGCCAGCACCATGCCCTCGGACGTGCCGAAGCGCATCTTGCGCGGCTTCAGATTGGCGACCATGACGGTGTGGCGGCCGACCAGTTCTTCGGGCTCGTAGGCCGACTTGATGCCGGCGAACACCGTGCGCGTGCCGCTGCCGATGTCGAGCGTGAGCTTCAGCAGTTTGCGGGCCTCGGGCACGGCCTCGGCGGCGACGATGCGCGCCACGCGCAGGTCCACCTTCGAGAAATCGTCGATGCCGATTTCGTCGGCGATCGGGTCGATCGCGGGCTGCTCCGGCTCCGCTTGGGCCGCGGCCGGCGCCTGCAACGATTCGCGGGACGCGTCGATCATCGCCTGCACCTTGAGCGGATCGATTCGGGTCAGCAGTGGCTGGAACGCGTTGACGCCTGCGTCGAGCAACGGCGCGTCCAGCCCGGTCCAGTCGCTGACGTCGACGCCGAGGAAGGCGGATGCCCGTTCGGCCGTGAACGGCAGCACCGGGGCCAGGTAGGCCATCAATACGCGAAACAGGTTGATGCCCTGCGTACAGACGGCCTGTACGTGACCGGCCTTGCCCTCTTCCTTGATCTGCAGCCAGGGTTTTTCCTCGTCGATGTAGCGGTTGGCCTCGTCGGCCAGCGCCATGATGCGGCGGATCGCGGCCTGGTAGTTGCGTTGTTCGAACTCGGTGGCGATCTCCGTGCGGGCGTCCAGGAAACGCTGCTGCAGGTCCGGGCGCGGCAACTGCGCGGCCAGGCGGCCGTCTAAGCGTTTCTGGATAAAGCCGGCGCAGCGGCTGGCGATGTTGACGACCTTGCCGACCACGTCCGCGTTGACCCGTTGCACGAAGTCCTCCAGGTTGAGGTCGATGTCGGCGGTGCCCGGCCCGAGCTTTGCCGCGTAGTAATAACGCAGGTAGTCCGGGTGCAGGTGGTCGAGGTAGGTGCGCGCCTTGATGAAGGTGCCGCGGGACTTGGACATCTTGGCCCCGTCGACCGTCAGGAAACCGTGGGCGTAAACCGCGGTTGGCGACCGAAAGCCCGCGCCCATCAGCATCGCGGGCCAGAACAGCGTGTGGAAATAGACGATGTCCTTGCCGATGAAGTGGTGCATCTCCGTCGTCGAGTCCGCGCCCCACCAGGCGTCGAAATCCATCCCGGTGCGCTCGCACAGTTCCTTGAAGCTCGCGGCATAGCCGACCGGCGCATCGACCCAGACGTAAAAGTACTTGTCCTCGGTGCCCGGGATGCGGAAGCCGAAATAGGGCGCGTCACGTGAGATGTCGTCCTCGAAGGCCGACAGGCGGAAGAAGTAATGCTCCGATTGCTTCAGCACCGGCGTGCTGCCGGTGACGGCCGAGCGCGGGTCGATCAGGTCGGTCGGCGAGTACGTGCTGCCGCAGACCTCGCAGCTGTCGCCGTACTGATCCTCAGCCTTGCACTTCGGGCAGGTGCCGCGGATGAAGCGGTCGGGCAGGAACATCCCCTCCTGCTCGTCGTAGAACTGCTCGATCGGGCGCCGGTCGATGTAGCCGCCGGCGTCCAGTTCGCGGTAGATCTTCTCGACGATTTCTCGGTTGTACTCGCTGTGCGTCGAGGTGTAGTTGTCGAAGCTGATCCCAAAATCCCGGAAGTCGGTCTTGTGCTGCTCGTTCATCATGTCGATCAGCTCTTCCGGCGGTTTGCCTTCGGCGCGCGCCCACAGCATCACGGGCGTGCCGTGGGCGTCGTCGGCCCAGGCGAAATAGCACTCGTTGCCTTGAGAACGCTGAAAGCGCGCCCAGATATCGGTCTGGATGTATTCGAGCATGTGGCCGAGGTGAATCGCGCCGTTGGCGTACGGCAGCGCGCTCGTGACCAGGATCCGTCGTTTGTCTTGTGTCATGGTGTTCGCTGCGTTTGCGGGCGGTCCGCGCGGTAAGCGGGGCGCCGATCCGAAGAATCGGCAATTATCGCATGACCGCGGTTCACGATCGACACCCGAGACTATACAATGGGCCGCCGTCACCCGCGGACGCGCGGCGCGCC
>JARRQB010000364.1:0-3730 GCA_037382265.1 Gammaproteobacteria bacterium
TGGTCCGTTCGTAAACAACGTCGACACAAGGGTCGTACTCCCATGAGCCGCATCGCGAGACGCTTCGAGGCACTGCACGGCCGGGGTCGGAAGGCCCTGATACCCTTCATCACCGCCGGCGACCCCGACCCGGGGATTACGGTCGACCTGATGCACGCGCTGGTCGAGTCGGGCGCCGACATCATCGAGCTCGGCGTGCCGTTCTCCGACCCGATGGCCGACGGACCGGTGATCCAGCGTGCCAGCGAGCGCGCGCTGGCGCACCACGTCTCGCTGCACCAGGTGCTCGACATGGTGCGGGCGTTTCGCGCGCGCGACGCCGACACGCCGGTGGTGTTGATGGGCTACCTGAACCCGATCGAGGTCATGGGTTACGAGGTCTTCGCGCGCGAGGCCCGGGCGGCGGGGGTCGACGGCGTGCTGACCGTGGACATGCCGCCGGAGGAGTCGCACGACCTGGTGGTGAGCCTGCGCGAGCAGGCACTCGACCCGATCTACTTGATCGCGCCGACCAGTCACCGTGCGCGCATCGAGCTGATCGCGGCGGCGGCCAGCGGTTTCGTCTACTATGTGTCGCTCAAAGGCGTGACCGGTGCGGCCAACCTGGATCTGGACGCCGTCGCGGCCAAGCTGGCGGAGATCCGCGCGGTGACCGACCTGCCGTTGGGCGTGGGTTTCGGCATCAAGGACGCCGAGACGGCACGCCGCATCGCCCGTATCGCCGACGCGGTGGTGGTCGGCAGCGCCCTGGTGTCGCGGGTTGAAGCCAATGCCGCGTCGTCCGCTAACATCATCAAAGAGGCCCGCGCTTTGATCGGCGACATGCGCCGGGCGATGGACGCCGGCTGAGCCCTGCGCTCGCCGCCGGCGCAGCCCACGTTTCCTGGGGAGAGGCGATGAGTTGGTTCGACAAGCTGCTGCCGAGCCGTATTCGCACCGAGGGCGGCAACAAGAAGGCCGTGCCCGAAGGGCTCTGGGCGAAGTGCCCCGGTTGCAGCGCGGTGCTCTACCGGGCCGAGCTGGAGCGCAACATGGAGGTGTGCCCGAAGTGCGGTCACCACAACCGCATCGGCGCGCGCCGCCGGCTCGAGGGCTTCCTCGACGAGGACGGTCGCGAGGAGATCGGCAGCGGCTTGGAATCCGGCGACCCGCTCAAGTTCAAGGACAGCAAGAAGTACAAGGACCGGCTCAGTGCCGCGCAGAAGGCCACCAGCGAGAGCGAGGCCCTGGTGGTGATGCGCGGCCAGCTCAAGGGGGTCGAGCTGGTCGCGGCGGCCTTCGAGTTCAGCTTCATGGGTGGTTCCATGGGCTCGGTGGTCGGCGAACGCTTCGTGCGTGGGGTCAACGCCTGCCTTGAGCGCAGCGCCCCGCTGGTGTGTTTCGCCGCCAGCGGCGGGGCACGCATGCAGGAGTCGCTGTACTCGCTCATGCAGATGGCCAAGACCTCCGCGGCGATCCATGATGATGTCGACCGCCCCGTGCGCGACCAGGAACTCCGAACGCTGGAAGCCCTCGGGCAGCTTTTCGCGCACCGTCTGCTCGATGACCCGCGGGCCGGCAAACCCGGGCCCGCCCGCTAGCGGACTCCGCCATGGCCGTGTACGACCCGGTCGACGCCTGGCTTCAGCAACGCGCCGGCCTCAGCCCGCGCGACATGGACCTCGGGCTCGAGCGGGTCGCCGAAGTCTGGGCCAGGCTGGACGGGCGCCGGCCCGCGCCACACGTCATCACCATCGGCGGGACCAACGGCAAGGGGAGCTGCGTGGCCCTGGTCGAGGCCATCCTGCGGGCTGCGGGCTATCGGGTCGGCTGCTACACCTCGCCGCATCTCGTGCACTACGCCGAGCGCGTGCGCATCGACGGCGCCGCGGTGTCGAGCGGGGCCATCCTGGCAGCACTGCGCCGCGTCGCCGGGGTGCGCGGCGACACCCCGCTGACCTACTTCGAGATGGGTACGCTGGCGGCGTTCGACCTGTTCGTGCGCGCGGCGCTGGACGTGGCGGTGCTCGAGGTGGGGTTGGGCGGGCGGCTCGATGCGGTCAACCTAGTGGACGCCGATGCCGCGCTGGTGGCCAGCGTGGGACTCGATCACCAGGACTGGCTCGGTCCGGATCGCGAGGCCATCGGGCGCGAGAAGGCTGGCATCTTTCGCGCCGGCCGGCCGGCCATCTGCGGCGATCCCGTCCCACCGGCGTCGTTGCTCGACTACGCCCGGGCCGTGCGGGCGGACCTGCAAGTCAGCGGCCGCGACTTTCGCTGCAGCGGCGACGAGCGGGTGTGGCACTGGTTCGGGCGCGGCGCGGCGCGGCGCGCGCTGCCGTTGCCGGCGCTGCGCGGCCGTCATCAGCTGGCGAACGCCGCGGCGGTGCTGGCCGTGTTGGCGAGCTTGCGGGAGACCCTGCCGGTGGATCAGGGCGCGGTGCGCGAGGGTCTGCTGGGCGTGCGCCTGGCCGGTCGCTTCGAGGTGCGTCGCGACGGCGAGGTGACCTGGGTGCTCGACGTCGGGCACAACCCGGCCGCGGCGGCGGCGGTCGCCGAAAATCTGCGCGCGCAGTTCGTGCCCGGGCGGACGCGGGCCGTCTTGGCGATGCTGCGCGGCAAGGACGTGGCGGGCGTGGTGCGGGCGCTCGACGACCAGGTCGACGAGTGGCACGCGGCGGCGTTCGCCGACGCCCGCGCCCTGGCGGCGACGGAACTGCGGGCGCAGCTGCAGGCGGCCGTCACCGCCGGTGCGGTCGTCGGACACGCCGACGTGCCGGCCGCGCTGGCGGCGGTGCGACGGGCCAGCCGGGCCGGCGACCGCGTGCTGGTACTCGGTTCGTTCATCACCGTCGGTGCGGCGATGCGCTGGTGGGAGGAGGACCGATAGCCTGCGGGCGTCCCGGTTCAAGCCGGCGGCCGAGTCGGTATAATCCGGCCTTGTCTGGTCGACCTGGCCACGGTTCGAGCGCTCGGCGGAGCAGCCTTTGGATGAGAGACTGAAAAAGCGCCTGATCGGGGCGGCCGTGCTGGCCTCTCTGGCCGTGATCTTCGTGCCGATGCTGGTCGACAAGCGCAGCGCGCGCGAACCGGAGGTCCTGCGCCTGCCCGAACTGCCCCCCGCCGAGTCGCCCCGGCCGGCCATGTTCGAACCCCCGCTGTTGCAGTCCGAGGTGCCCCTGCCCGAGCCGCGGCCGGTCCAGGTGCCGCTCGCCGAGCCCGGCGAAGCCGAGGAACCCCCGGCGGACGTCGACCGGCCGGCGACCGCGACCGCGCCTCGGCCGAAGCCTACGCCACAGCCGCAGCAGGCGATCAGCGCCTGGACGGTGCGGGTCGGCAGCTTCTCCAGCCGCGAGAACGCCGAGCGCCTGGTCGAAAAGCTGCGCGCGGCCGGCATTGACACCATGGCCCCGCAGCCGGTCGATATCCAAGGCCGGCGGCTGTACCGCGTGCAGGTCGGCCCGGAGGCCGAGCGCGAGCGCGCCGAGGCCCTGTTGCCCGAGATCAAGGAATTGACTCGGCTCGACGGGCAGGTCCGTTCCTATCCCTGAGAGGGCCGGGCTTTGTTAAACTGCCCGACCTTGTTCCGTGATCCACAGCGCAACGGTGAGGGTATTTCCCGCTCTGACTCGCATTCGGGCGACCCGGCCTGATGTCCTGGGTCGACTACGCCATGCTCGGCGTCATCCTGGTGTCGACGGTGATCAGCCTGCTGCGCGGCTTCGTCCGCGAGGCGCTCTCGCTCGGCATC
>JARRQB010000364.1:3739-5496 GCA_037382265.1 Gammaproteobacteria bacterium
GCGTTCTGGGTCAGCTGGAGCTTCTTTCGCGAGCTGGCGCTGCGGCTGACGCCCTGGATCGACACGCCGTCGGTGCGCCTGGGCGTGGCCTTTGCCTGCCTGATGCTGGTCTCGCTTGTGATCGGCGGGTTGGTCAACTTCCTCGTGATCCAGCTGGTCGAGCGCACCGGCCTGAGCGGCACCGACCGGTTCATCGGCATGATCTTCGGCCTGGCGCGCGGCGTGCTGGTGGTGGCGGTGCTGGTGCTGCTGGCGGGCCTCACCCCGCTGCCCGGTGACCCTTGGTGGCAGTCGTCCGCGTTGATACCGTATTTTCAGGAGCTCGCGTTGTGGTTGCGCGAACTCCTACCCGAAGACATTGCCGAGCGCTTCGACTACGGCCCGCTCGGCCAAGGGGGCAGTTGACATGTGCGGAATCGTAGGCATCGTGGGCCGCGGCCCGGTGAACCAGTCGCTGTACGACGCGCTGCTGGTGCTGCAGCACCGGGGTCAGGACGCGGCCGGCATCGTCACCTGCGAGGGCAACAAGCTGCACTTGCGCAAGGACAAGGGCCTGGCGCGCGACGTCTTCGACACCGCGCACATGCTCAATCTGCGCGGCGAGATGGGCATCGGTCACGTGCGCTACCCGACCGCCGGGTGCTCCTCCTCGGCCGAGGCCCAGCCCTTCTACGTCAACTCGCCCTACGGCATCGTGCTGGCGCACAACGGCAACCTGACCAACGCCGAAGACCTCAAGCGCGATCTGTTCGTGTCCGACCGCCGCCACATCAACACCTCGTCGGACTCGGAGATCCTGCTGAACGTGTTTGCCCACGAACTCAACGCCCAGGCGACCCGGCTCACCTTCGACGAGAACGACGTCTTCCGCGCGGTGGCCGGCGTGCACCGGCGCTGCCGCGGCGGCTACGCGGCGGTGGCCATGATACCCGGCTACGGCGTCATCGCCTTCCGCGACCCCTACGGCATTCGCCCGGCCGTGTTCGGCGCGCGCGACACCGCGGACGGCTCTGAGCTGATGGTGGCCTCCGAGAGCGTCGCGCTCGACACCCTGGGCTTCGAGCTAATTCGCGACGTCGAACCCGGCGAGGCCGTGATCTTCACCTTCGACGGCAAGCTGCACACCCGTCAGTGCGCGGAGAACCCGGTGAAGTCGCCGTGCATCTTCGAGTTCGTGTACTTCGCCCGGCCGGACTCGGTGATCGACGAGATCTTCGTGCACAAGGCACGCCAGCGCATGGGCAAGAAGCTGGCCAGGAAGATTGCGCGCGACTGGCCCAAACATGACATCGACGTGGTGATCCCGATTCCCGAGACCAGCCGCACCGCGGCGCTGATCCTGGCCAACGAACTGGGCCTGCGCTTTGCGGAGGGTTTCATCAAGAACCGCTACATCGGGCGCACCTTCATCATGCCCGGACAGACCGTGCGCCGGCGCTCGGTGCGCAAGAAGCTGAACCCCATCGATGTCGAGTTCAAGGACAAGAACGTCCTGCTGGTGGACGACTCCATCGTCCGCGGCACCACCTCCAAGCAGATCGTGCAGATGGCCCGCGACGCCGGGGCCGAGCGGGTCTACTTCGCCTCGGCCGCCCCTCCCGTTCGCTACCCCAACGTCTACGGCATCGACATGCCCTCGGCCGCGGAGCTGGTGGCCCACGGCCGCACGGACGAGGAGGTGAGGGAGATCATCGGCGCCGACCGGCTCATCTTCCAGGACCTGCAGGACCTGATCGACGCCGTCAAGAAGAAGGGCA
>JARRQB010000365.1:0-3251 GCA_037382265.1 Gammaproteobacteria bacterium
ACTATCAGCGCGGTTTTATTGACAGCTGCCGGGCCCGTGCCGGCGCTCTAACGGGAATCGACAGGTGCCATGATCCGGCAACGTACCCTCAAAAACGTCATCCGCGCCACCGGCGTGGGCCTGCACACAGGCGAGAAGATCTATCTCACCCTGCGGCCGGCACCGGTCAATACCGGTATCGTGTTCTGTCGTGTTGACCTCGATGAACCGGTGCAAATCCCGGCCAGGCCCCAGAACGTTGGCGAGACGCGCCTCTCGACCTGCCTTGTCAGCGGCGATGTGCGCATCTGTACCGTCGAGCACCTGTTGTCGGCGATGGCCGGACTGGGAATCGACAACGCCTATGTCGATGTCAGTGCCGCCGAGGTGCCGATCATGGATGGCAGCGCCGGTCCGTTCGTCTTCCTGATCCAGTCGGCCGGTATCGAGGAGCAGAATGCACCGAAGCGCTTTATCCGGATCCGGCGCACGGTAGAGCTGCGCGAGGACGGCAAGCTGGCTCGTTTCGAGCCGTTTGACGGCTTCAAGGTCGGCTTCACCATCGAGTTTGATCATCCCTGCATCAGGCACGATATCCAGCATTCCGAGATCGACTTTGCAACGACCTCGTTTGTGAAGGAGATCAGCCGTGCCCGCACTTTCGGCTTCATGTCCGAGGTCGAGCAGCTGCGTGAGCGCGACCTGGCGCTCGGCGGCAGCCTGGAGAATGCGGTAGTAATGGATGACTACCGGGTGCTGAACGAGGATGGCCTGCGCTATCGGGACGAGTTCGTCAAGCACAAGATCCTCGACGCCATCGGCGACCTCTACCTGCTCGGCCACAGCCTAATCGGCGCCTTCAACGGCTACAAGTCGGGCCACGCCCTGAACAACCGCCTGCTCAAGACCCTGATCGCCGACGAGTCGGCCTGGGAAGAAGTCACCTTCAAGGCGGACGAGCGCGTGCCGATCTCCTACATGAGACCTGCGCACATCAACTGACAGGGGAACGGGCGAACGGCCACGGCGGATCTCTCGCCAAGACGCCGAGAACGCCAAGCAAGGCTTTTCATTGTCGTTCTTCGCGTTCTCTGCGGCTTAGCGGCCAAAAGCAGCGCAGCAGGGCGTCGCGCAGCGCCTCGTCGGTCATGGATTCGCCGACCTCGCGGATCGCCCGCGCCGCGGCGCCCGACAGCACGGGGCCGCCCTCGGGCCGGCGCGCCGGGCGGTCGGGTTGGTGTACCTTGACGTGCACCGCGTTCAGGCTGGGCATGGGGCGGCGCAGCGCGGCCAGCAGCTGGGGGGCCGCGAAGCGCAGCCGTGCGGCCCAGGCCGAGGCGTCGGTGAACAACACCAGCCGGGGCGGGTCGACGCGGACGGCGAGCAGGTGGGCGGCCAGTTCGGCCGGCAGCAGGGCGCGGACGTGGGCGAGCGCGCGGGTCTGCCGGGCCAATTCCCGGCGCAGGGGATCGAGGTTCGCATCCTGGCGCAGAAAGCTTTCGATCGAGCGCGGTTTGTGAGATATTCCCAAAGCTGTGCCGAGGACCGAAGGGTAAAAAACCGAGTCAGATGAAGATCATCCTCCTGTCCAGTTTGTGCAGCAAGGCCGGCAGCCTCGAGCTGTGCCTGCCGCGGGTCGCCGCCCTGGCGACCGTGCTCATGCTGGTGACGGGCGGCGGTCTGTACTGGCTCGGCTATCAACAGGCGCTCGACACCCAGCCCGACATCAACGGCGAGCT
Organism: Gammaproteobacteria bacterium; assembly: GCA_037382265.1. Taxonomy (GTDB): domain Bacteria; phylum Pseudomonadota; class Gammaproteobacteria; order Chromatiales; family Chromatiaceae; genus JARRQB01. The sequence goes on from JARRQB010000365.1 coordinate 1,719, forward strand.
GCGCGAGATGCTCGTCACCGAGCGCCGGGACATCGAGCGCACCCGGCACGAGACCCGCGCCCACCTCGACGCCCTCGCGCTGCGGGTCGCCGAACTCCAGGCTCAGCTGATGCGCGTGAACGCGCTGGGCGAGCGCCTGGTCGAGGTCGGCAAGCTCGACGGCGACGAGTTCGACTTCCTCTCCCAGCCGCCGGTCGGAGGCGGCGACAGCGCGGGCGAGGGCCGCTCCCAGGAGGTCGCCGAGATCCAGGTCGACATGGACCGGCTGAACGACCTCCTGCTCGACCGCGAGCGCAAGCTGCTGCTGATGGAGGACATCCTGATGAGCCGGCAGGTGCTGAGCGAGGTGCTGCCCTCCGGCAAACCGGTCGCCAAGGGTTGGATCTCGTCGCTCTACGGTCGCCGCACCGACCCCTTCTCCGGCAAGAAGTCCACCCACCACGGCATCGACTTCGCCGGCAAGCGCGGCGCCGAGGTGATCGCCGTCGCCTCCGGCGTGGTCACCCGCGCCGGCAAGACCGACGGCTACGGCAACCTGGTCGAGCTGCGCCACGCCGACGGCTACACCACCCGCTACGCCCACAATCAGAAGAACCTCGTCAAGGTGGGAGAAGTCGTCACCAAGGGCCAGACCATCGCCCTGCTCGGTTCCACCGGCCGCGCCAACGGCCCGCACGTCCACTTCGAAGTCCGCAAAAACGGCCGCTCGGTCAATCCCAAGCAGTTCGTCTCCAAGAAATAACGGCGTTCTCTCGCCAAGCGCGCAAAGGACGCCAAGAACGTCTAAAACGGCTTGCTCTCGCAAAGATCGCAAAGGACGCAAAGAACGGCGAAAAGCGGTTTTTCTGGCGGAACCGATAGCCTGAGCGTGGTCGAGGACGGGCCGCGTCTTTCGTTGATTGCGCCGCCCCCGTCTGTCGCCCGTTTCGGGCAATCTCGTTGGCGAAGCCGCAGAGAAACCCCAAAACGCCTTTTTAAGCTTTTCTTGGCGTCCTTTGCGATCTTTGCGAGAGAAAGCCGTTCTTCGCCTTTCTTGGCGCGCTTGGCGAGAGAATGCCGTTTTCCACAGTTCTCGAAGAACGCACTCTGTCCCCAGATCCGCCCCGGCCCGGCGTTTGCGGTATCATCACCCACTTTCTTGCGGACGCCAGCCAAGGCGTGGGTTTCATGCTAGCTAAGATCGCGAAAAAGATTTTCGGCAGCCGCAACGAGCGGCTGGTCAAGCGGATGTTCAAGGACGTCGAGGCGGTCAGCGCCTTCGAGCCCGACATCCAGAAGCTCTCCGACGCGGAACTGGCCGCCAAGACCGACGCATTCCGCCGGCGCCTGGCCGACGGCGAGGCGCTCGACAAGCTGCTGCCCGAGGCCTTCGCGGTGGTGCGCGAGGCCGGCCAGCGCATCCTCGGCATGCGCCACTTCGACGTCCAGCTGATCGGCGGCATGGTGTTGCACGACGGCAAGATCGCCGAGATGCGCACCGGCGAGGGCAAGACACTGGTCGCTACGCTCGCGGCCTACCTCAACGCCCTGCCG
>JARRQB010000366.1:0-747 GCA_037382265.1 Gammaproteobacteria bacterium
TGCAGGCGGCCGTCTTCCGCCGGCTCCGCGGCTGCGTACTCGCCCTGCTGGTTGGCCTGCATGATTGCGAAATCACCCGGCCGCTCGGGCAGGCCGGGCAGTGCGTTGATGTTGGCCGTCGCGACCAGCTGGCCGTCCGTTTCCATCACCGACAGCTCCGTCGGGCCGCTGGCGCGAACCCGTTCCAGCAGCGCCCGGCGCAGGGCTTCGCGGTCTTCGCCGAGCCCGGACAGTTCGCGGACCGTTTCCCGCAGCTGATTGCGCACCTCGAGCGTGCGTGTGTCGAGGAACTGCTGGCCGAGCTGCAAAGAGTCCTCCAGCGCCGCCTCGACCCGCACGTCGAACCAGCTGTCGATCGTGCTGCTGAGGACCCAGCCGGAGAAGAAGAACACGATCAGCGCCGGGGGCAGCGACAGGGCCAGAAAATTGCGTACCCATCGCGCCGCCAGCAGCGCGCCCGGAGCGCCGGAGCGCACGTTGTGGATCAGCGTCAGGATGCGCTCGCCGATCGCCCAGAGCAGGATGATCAGCGCCACCACGGTGACGATCAGCACCCACAGGTAGCCGCGTTCGAGCACGCCGCCCGCTTCGTCCTGGACCCCGCTCACCAGCAACAGGGCGATCAGCAGCGCCGCGAGCAGCGCGATCGCCGGCAGCGTGCGAAACACGAAACGCTGCAGGCGGTCCTTTCTTGGTCGCTGCCGGCTCATCGGGGCTTCACGCGCCGGGCTCGACGGTCAGCGAAGA
>JARRQB010000366.1:797-3090 GCA_037382265.1 Gammaproteobacteria bacterium
CATTGCGACGACAACAGCGCCGGCAGCCGCATGGGTGGTGGCATTCGCCCGCGGTCGAGATAGCTGCGCACCAGCAGTTCGTACTCCCCCTGCGGCAGCACGCCGGTCTCGAAACTGAGGTCGATTCGTCCCAGATCAGCCAGCGCGTGGCGCAGGCGCGGGAATGTCCGCGGCGGACCGTCGTGGCCCTCGGTCAGCTGGAAACGCTGGCTGAGCGGCAGGTAGCGGATTTCGAAACGGCGCTTGAATTCTTCCAGCCGTGAGCCCGAGCGCGCGTCACGCAGGATCAGTTCGACGGTGACGGTCAGGGGGACGCTGTGTTGCAGGGCGTTGCGCGCCTCTTCGCTGAGGGTAGTCCGCTGGTCGATGCGGACGTCGAGCCGGCCGCTCGACCAGCTGGCGGCGACGGCCTCCACCTCGAATCGGCTGTTTTCCGGCTGCGTTCCGCAGGCCGTGCACACCGTCAGCGACAGGACGGCCGCCAGCACGGCGGCGTGGCGCTCAGGATGTCTTGCGTAGCCTGGCATAGAAGAATCCATCCATTTCCTGCTCACCCGGCAGAATCTGCCGGCCGCCACCGCTCTCCCGCCCCCACTCACCGTCGATGGCTTCGCGGCCGGCGTCCACTCGCGAGCGCAGAAACGCGCCCACCAGACGCTCGTTTTCCGCGCGCAGCACGGAGCAGGTCGCGTACAGCAGCATACCGCCCGGCGCCAGCAGTGGCCAGAGCGCCTCCAGCAGCCGGCGTTGTTGCGCGACCGCCTCGTCGACCTGGGCCAGGCTGCGCAGCCACTTGATTTCCGGATGCCGCCGAATCACCCCGGTCGCGCTGCAGGGCGCGTCCAGCAGAATCCGATCGAAGGGCTGCCCGTCCCACCAACCCCCGGGATCCGCGGCGTCGGCCGCCACGAGTCCCGCCCCGGCCGCCAGGCCGAGCCGCTCGAGATTTTCGCGAACGCGCGCGAGCCGCGTCGCGCTGCGGTCGAGCGCGATGAGTTGCAGGCCGTCGTGGCTTTCGAGCAGGTGGCCGGTCTTGCCGCCCGGCGCGGCGCAGGCGTCCAGCACCCGCTGTCCGTCCCGAGCGTCGAGCAGGTCCGCCGCCAGTTGCGCGGCCGGGTCCTGCACCGACAGCCGCCCTTCGCCGAAACCGGGCAGGGCGGTGGCGGGCCGTGCGGGTTCGACCCGGACGGCGTCCGCCGCGTACGGATGCCGGGCGGTTTCGAGACCCTCCCCGCGAAGCAGGTCGAGTGTCGCGGCCGGCTCGCGGCGCCGGTTGAGCCGCAGCCACAGCGGGGCCTGGCGGTTGTTGGCGTCGACGATCGCCGGCCAGTCCTGGGGCCAGTCATCGCGCAGCGCGCCGAGCAGCCAGTCCGGGTGGGCAAACCACTCGTCGCGCCCGGCCAGTTGCTGTTCGAGCTGCACCCGCTCACGCTGGAAACGCCTCAGCACGGCGTTGACCAGGCCGACCGCCCAGGCCTTGCCGCGCTGCCGGGCGCACTCGGCGGTTGCGTTGATGGCGGCATGCGGGGGGGTGCCGTCGCGCCACAGCTGGAACAGGCCGATCAGCACCAGGCGATGGATGTCGCGATCGCGCGCGCGCAGCGGTTTGCGCATCAGGCGGCCCGCCAGCCAGTCGAGCGCCGAGTACCCGCGCAGCACGCCGTAGGCGAGGTGCATCGCGTGAGCGCGGTCGCGCGTCGCGCCCTCGAGCGGCTCCGTCTCGCCGAGGTTGCGGTGGTCGTCGAGCACCGCGGACAGCAGGTCCAGCGCCATCAGCCGGGCATTGCCGCCCGGTCGGTCGTTCATGCCCCGTCGTCCCGTTCGGGCGAATCGAGAAACGGCGGCGGGTCGCCGGCGTTGAGGTAGTCGGCGGCGCTCATACGGCGTTTGCCCGGGCGCTGCAGCTCGCGGATTCGCAGCACGCCCTGCCCGGTCGCGACGTCGATGCCCTCCGGCCCGGTCTCGAGTACCCGGCCGGCTGTTCGGCCGTGCGCCTGTTCGATCACGGTGGCCGACCAGATGCGGGTGCGTTCCGCTCCGATCATGCACCAGGCGACCGGCCAGGGATCGAAGGCCCGGATGCGGCGCTCGATGGCGCGGGCGGGGTCGCGCCAGTCGATGCGTGCCTCGGCCTTGTCGAGTTTGCGTGCGTAGCAGGCGCCCTCCGCCGCTTGCGGCACGGGGCGCGGCGGGTCGCCGGCGGCCAGTGCGCGCACGCACTCGACCAGTGCCGCGGCGCCGGCCGTGGCGAGGCGGTCGTGCAGGCTGCCGCCGGTCTCGGTGCCGTCCAGCG
>JARRQB010000367.1:0-2917 GCA_037382265.1 Gammaproteobacteria bacterium
GACCGATAAAACAAGGCATGTCGGTTTTGCGATGACTCTCGCGGTCTCCGTGTTGATGGCGTCGGCGCTTTTTGCCGGGGATCAGGGTGTGAAAAAGGGTCCGGCACAGATGCCGGCTACGTCACCCTGCGACACACCGCATCAGGTGCCGAAATCGAACACCACGAGCCTGGGGCTTTATGTTTCGCCGCAGGAGGCCTACGACATGTGGAAGGCCGACCCCGATGGCGTTCACATCCTCGATGTTCGCACCTTCGAGGAATACCTTTTCGTTGGCCATGTTGAAGCGGCGAAGAACGTGCCTGTGGTCTTTCCCAAGTACGACCCTGAAGGGCCTTCCATGCCGGGCAGACCGCCCGGCTGCTCCGGGGACCTCAACACAGATTTTGTAGCCCAGGTGAAGGCAGCGACCAGCCCCGACGCCGTCATCCTCGTCATGTGTTCGACCGGAGGGCGTGCCGCGATAGCGGTCAACCAGCTTGCAAAAGCTGGGTTCGTCAACGTCTACAACATCGTTAACGGTCTCGAGGGAGAGATCGTCGATGATCCGGGAAGCGCCTACTTCGGCAAGCACATGAAAAACGGATGGAAGAACTGCGGGCTCCCGTGGACATACAGCTTCAATCCGGATTTGATGTGGGTTTCCCCGGATGAATAGGCAGGCTTGAGCTCCAAGACCGGAGGGAGAGCACCATGAAAGTTATCATCGTCGGAGGAGTGGCCGGCGGAGCGTCGTGCGCGGCGCGGCTGCGGCGGCTGGACGAAAAAGCGGAAATCCTCATGGTGGAGCGCGGACCGTACGTCAGTTACGCCAACTGCGGTCTGCCGTACCACAGAGATCCTGATGGTCGAACGCGGACCGTACGTCAGCTACGCCAACTGCGGGCTGCCGTACCACATCTCGGGAGTGATCCCGCAGGAGTCGAGCCTGCTGGTCGCCAACGAGCAGGTGTTCCGCGCCCTCTACGGCATCGACGTGCGGACCGGTTGTGAGGCGGTTGCCATCGATCCGAAGAAGAAGACCGTCGATCTGAAGAACGTTGCGACCGGCGAGGTGACGACCGAAAGCTACGACAAGCTGGTGCTGTCGCCCGGGGCCGCCTCGGTCCACCCGCCCCTGCCCGGCATCGACCTGCCCGGGATCTTCCACGTGCGGACCGTGCCCGACGCACGAACCATCAAAGAGTGGGTCGCGGGAGGCACCGACTTCCTGGCGGGGATGTCCAAGTACGCGGGGATTCAGTACGTCAAACCGACCACGCGCGCCGTCGTCATCGGCGGTGGTTTCATCGGTCTCGAGACGGCGGAGAACCTGGTGCACCTGGGGTTCGACGTGACCCTCCTCCAGAAGCTGCCTCAGCTCCTGGGCCCGCTGGACCACGAAGTCGCGCGCCTCGTCGAGGAACACGTGAAGAGGCACGGCGTCAACGTCATCCTCAACGACGCCGCGGCGGCTTTCGCCCAGCTGGACTGTGGCGCGATCGAGGTCACGACGCAGTCCGGAAAGACCTACCCGGCAGACATCGTGATCCTCGCGATCGGCGTGCGGCCGGACACCATGCTCGCGAAGGCTGCCGGGCTCGAGATCGGCGATCGCGGCGGGATCCGCGTCGACGAGCATATGCGCACCTCCAACCCGGACATCTTTGCGGTCGGCGACGCGATCGAGGTCAAAGACGTCGTCACCGGAAAGTGGAGCCTGATGGCGCTGGCCGGGCCGGCGAACAGGCAGGGCCGGATCGCGGCCGACGTCATCGCCGGGAGGGACTCCAGCTTCCGGGGCGTCCAGGGTACCGCCATCATCGGGCTGTTCGGCGGCGCCGCCGCCTGGACGGGAGTCAACGAAAGGACGCTGAAGCGGCTAGGCGACGACGACTACGAGAAGGTCTTTATCTTCCCGAACTCGCACGCCGGCTACTACCCGGGCGCCATGATGATCGGCATGAAGATCATCTTCCGCAAATCCGACGGTCGTCTCCTCGGCGCGCAGGCGCTCGGCCACGACGGCCCGGCGGTGGACAAGCGGATCAGCGCGCTGGCCGTGGCCCTCCAAATGGGCGCGACGATCTACGACCTCGAGGAGGCCGAGCTCTGCTACGCGCCCCAGTTCGGCAGCGCCAAGGACCCGGTCAACTACGCGGGGATGGTCGCCGCCGACGTGCTGTGCGGCGACATGCCGATCACCCACTGGGACGCCCTCGACGGAGCATTCCTGCTCGACGTGCGCCAACCTGTCGAGCTGGTCGTCGAGTCGGTGCCGGGCGCGGTCAACATCCCACTGCCGCAGCTCCGCGCGCGTCTCGGGGAGCTGCCGAAGGATCGCGAGATCGCAATCATCTGCCGCTCCGCACAGCGCGCCTACTACGCGACGCGGATTCTGCTGCAGAACGGGTTCACCGCCCGGAACCTCTCCGGCGGCACGCTGGCGCGGGCGATGTACGCCACGGTGTGAGGCGTGGAACCCGATGACACCCGACGGGGTCTCAGATAGGGGCTGAAATGGACACCTTCCTGGACACCATCTCCCGCAGCGTTGAGCAGCTTCTAGGACGGGCGAGTGGACCGCTGCACTTCAGGCTATTCGTCATGCCGATCGTGGTCACCATCCTGGCGATTCGGGCGCATCTGCGGGACGTCCGGGAAGGCCATCCGATCTACCTGGGCGCCTTTTTCACCAGCCCGACCGAGCGGCGCCGGCTTCTGCGCTCCGGGCTCGAGGACTTCGGCCGGGTCTTCATCATCGCGTGCGTGCTCGACACCACGTACCAGATCCTGGTCTTGCGGGCGTTCTACCCGGTGCAGATGCTGATCGTGGCCGTGGCGTGCGCCATCGTCCCGTACTTCCTGATCCGCGGTCCGGTCACGCGCCTCGTGTACGCCCTGCGCAGGCGCGGCGCTGCCGACCCGACGGTGGCCA
>JARRQB010000367.1:2973-4600 GCA_037382265.1 Gammaproteobacteria bacterium
TCCAGCGTGCTCGCCAAGATCCGATGGCCGCGGCCATTCGTGGGACTGCGAGATGTCACGCTGGCCGACGTGCCCCGGGAGGTCTCGGCGGGTATCACCCTGGCCGCCCTGATGATCCCGCTCAACATCGGCTACGCGCAGGTGGCCGGCCTGCCCCCCGTGGTCGGCCTGTACGCGGCCATCATTCCGTTGGCGGTGTTCACCCTGTTCACGAGCTCGCGTCACCTGGTGACGAGCCCTGATGCCTCCATCGCCGGCCTGGTCGGGGCCACCCTCGTCGCCTTCGCCGTGCCCGGGGACCCGCTGCGTCTGCAGTACGCCCTGGCTCTGGCCGTGATCTGCGGCCTGGTCTTCCTGGTCTTCTGGATCTTCCGGCTGGCGTTTCTCGCCAACTTCCTGTCGCGTGCCGTGATGGTGGGCTTCATCACTGGCCTCGGGATCGAGGTGTTCACCAACCAGGTGAGGAAGATCCTTGCCGCCCCCCACGTGGTCGACGCGGGGTCGGGTGTGTTGGCTGCGGCGGAACAGCTCAAGGAGACCATGGCGAGCTCCGTGAACACCGAGGGCTATTTCCTGGAAGTCGTGGCCCTGTTCGATTCCATTCCCCATGCCAATCTGTACTCGGTGGCGATCGGAGTCGGCGCCTTCCTGATCGTCCGTCTGCTGAAACGGTATGCCCCCAAGATCCCGGGGGCGCTGGTGGCCCTGGCGCTGCTGACGGTCATCGTCGCGGTGTTCGATCTCGCTGCCAAGGGGGTCGGCGTCCTCGGTGCGATGCCCTCGGGCCCCCCGGCGCTCACCCTGCCGGCCATCCCGGCGGCCGACTACCTGCGGTTGCTGCCAGGCGCTCTGGCGATCGTGGCGATTCTGCTGTGCGAAGGGCTGCTCCTGGTCCGGAGCTACAGCAGCAAGCACGGCTACAAGGCTGATGGCGATCAGATGCTGTTCGCCTACGGCGTGGCCAACCTGGCCGCCGGCTTCACCGGCTCACTGGTCACCGGCAACAGCGCCTCCCGCTCGGCGGCGATGGAGGCCTCGGGCGCGCGCAGCCAGCTGCCCAGCCTGGTGGCCGCCGGGACGATCGCGCTGGTGATGCTCTTCTTCACCGACGTGCTGGCGTTTCTGCCCAATGCGGCCCTGGCCGGGATCGTCGCCAATGCGGTGCTGTCGCTGATCGAGGTCCACGAGCTCCGTGAGCTGTGGCGGATGCGCCGTTCGGAGTTCTGGATCGCCGCCGCCTGTCTGCTCAGCGTGCTGGTGGTGGGACCGTTGCGCGCCGTCGTCATCGCGTTCCTCCTGGCCACCATCGACGTCATCCGGAGGGCGTCCCGTCCGGACACAGCGGCGCTGCAGGAAGCGCCTGACGGCAGTCATTTCCTTCCCGTGGGCGTTGGCGACGCCGTTAGTCATTCGGGCCTGGTCGTGTATCGGTTCGGCGCCCCGCTCTACTTCGCCAACGCGACCCTGTTTCTCGGCGAGGTCGAGCAACTGGTCGCCCGGGCGCCCACCCCTGTCCGCTGGTTCGTGCTGGATGCAGAAGCGATGGTCGACGTCGACACCACCGGCGCGGAAGTACTGCGGCAGGCGATCACCCTGATGGCCGACCGCGACATCACCTTCGCCGTCA
>JARRQB010000368.1:0-2886 GCA_037382265.1 Gammaproteobacteria bacterium
GGCGTGCTCTCGCTCGCAGCCTTGTTGGCTTCGACCGCTGCGGTGCCGAGGACGCACAGCGCCACTGCGGCAATGAATGTCTTCTTCATTAGATTAGTCTCCTCCACAAAGGCGCGCACCTCGGGTAGGCCATCACGTCCAGAAGGTACGGCGTGGCGGCGGCAGGGGTACGCGCGCGCCCTGTCCCGTACCACCGGGCAGCGCATTGCGGCGCTTCCCGGCAAGACGGAACAGACGCGAATTTACTTAATTGTTGCTTCGATCGAGTCGCTTTCGCCCTGGTTGTCCACCCAGGACAGCTTGATCGGATCGCCGTTCTTGCCGCCCGAGAACTTGAACGACAGGTAGGGGTTCTTGGACACGCCGCCGCTCCATAGCGCGGTCAGGACGGTGTTGCCGCCGTGCTCGCAGGTCACTTCCTGGATAAAGTGGGCGGGAACCAGTTTGCCGGTCTTGGAGTCCTTGCGCGTACCGGTCTCCATCGGGTGGGTCATCAGCGCTTTCACGGTGACCACGCCGCCTTTTTCCTGGGCGCGGATCTTGATGGTCTTGGACATGATGCTTATACCTCGCAGTCAATGCTTCAAAGGTTGCCGTCGTGGGGTTCGAAGATATCCGATCAGCCGCCGCAGCCGCCGATGGTCACCTTGACGCCCTTGCGGTTGGCGTAGAGCTGGCCGCCCGCCTTCACTGCGGGTGGACACGTACCCCTGGGCGCCGGGGCCCATCTCGAAGGCCGCTGCCAGCGGGGAGGGGTTGTTCTCGGCAATGACTGCTATGGATTCGGCTGCCATGTCGGTCGAAACCGTAATGGGTACCACGGCGCCGTTTTCTGCGATGTCGGGGGCCTTGATCTCGATCTTGTCGCTCGCCTCGGTGGTCTCGGAGCCCATGAAGGCATTAATCGCCTCGGGTACTTTCTTGGCTTCGAAGGCCGCCTTCGGCCAGGCCGCAAGTACGGCCTGCGGGGTTAACAGGCCGGCGCCGACCGCCACGCCCAGCGCACCGCTAGCGACCGAACCCTTCAGGAAAACACGGCGTTTCATGCTCGTCTTCATTAACTTTCTCCTACTCTGAATTCTGAATTTCGGCGCAAGTCGTCACAGCGTGTACAGGTACGCGACGATGGCGTCGATTTCTTCGTCGCTAATGATCTTGTGCACGCCGAAAGGCGGCATGCGCGTATTGGGGTTGGCCTTCATGGGGTCGGCGATCTGCTCGCGCAGCTTGGCCGCATCGGGAAAACGCGCCTTCATGGCCACCAGGGGTGGGCCAATGTTACCCGGGGCCTCGCCGTCGTCGATCATGTGGCACGCGAGGCAATTTCCGCCCCTCCTGTCGAAGGCCGCTTTCTTGCCCGCAGCCACCATCGCGTCGTCTGCCGCACTGGCCGTGGCGGGCGCAAAGCTTACCGCGCCGGCCAACAGGGCTAGTGAGCCGGCTAACGCCACCAACTTCGTGGATTCGCCCATCTCTCAGTCCTCCTGCATCGATTTGAATTGTTCGCAAAATGCGTGGGTCAACGACCAAGCTTGTTCTTGTGACCCGTCTCCTTGGCCGCCGGTTTGCCGAGCAGCATTGCGGGTGTTCGTTCGGTCTGAGTCGACCACGGCGTAAGGATATCTGAACGGGCGTGTTTCGCAAGCCCGGGTTTTCAAAGGATTAGCCCCGGACCGTAAGGTTTTTACACCCCTACCCGTCGATTTTCCGCCTGTGCTTCAGGAACGCGCTTCGAGTTCCCGCAATTCCGCCCGCAGTTCGCGCAGCCTGGCCTCGAGGCGCGAACTGTCGAAGAAATCCAGCTCGTAGTCGCGCAGCGCGATCTCCAACTGGAGGATAGCCGGTTTGAGTTCACCGCGCAGGTAATGCCGCTGGGCGAGGTACTCGTGCCCTTCGGCCGGTTGACCGATGGCGTCGGCCGCCCGCGCGAGGATGGCGTAGGGCTCGGCCTCGTCGGGCCACTGCGAGATCCTCGGCTTGAGCAGCAGGTACGCCTGTTCAGGGCGGCCCGAGCGCAGCAGCAGCTCCGCCAGGGTCAGGTTGAGCGCATAATCGGCCGGGTGCAGGGCGAGCCCGCCGCGCAGCGTCGCGAAGGCCGCCTCGGCGTTGCCCTGGTCGTGGTGAAGGCGGGCGTCGACGACGCGAAGTTCGATCAGTTCGGGGTGTGCCTCGAGCAGCGGTGCGAGTTCACGTCGGGCTTCGGCCAGTCGCTCGGCGCGCTGCAGAGCGAGCACGTACCCGAAGCGCTCCGCATCCTCGCTGCGGTAGCGGCCGTCGTGCAGCGTACGCTCGAACATCCGCACCGCGACTTGTGGGTCGTCCTGTTCGCGCCCGCGCAGGGCCGCGCGCAGCATTAGGAACCGAAGGTCGTCGACGCGTTGCCGGTAGCCGTACTGCTCGGCGCGGTTCAGGGAGTCGGCGATGCGGTTGGTGGTGACCGGGTGGGTGCGCAGGTACTCCGGCAGGGTGCTGGCCTGGGCCTGCGTCGCCCGGCCCATGCGCTGGAAGAAGATCGGCATCGCCAGCGGCTCGAAATCGGCCTCGGCGAGGATACTGATGCCCACGCGGTCGGCCTCCTGCTCGTTGGCGCGGGAGAAGTTCAGCTGTTGCTGGATGAGTCCGGCCTGACCGGCGGCGGCTGCGGCGATGCCGGCGTCGCCGCCAACCGCCGCGCCCAGCACGACGGCGGCGAGCAACACCGCCGCCTGCGGCACGCTCATCTGGCTCGCCGCCTGCCAGGTCCGGCGCAGGTGGTGCTGGGTGACGTGGGCGATTTCATGCGCCACCACGGCTGCGAGTTCACTCTCCGTCTCCGCGGTCATTATCAGCCCGGTGAACACCCCGATGTGCCCGGCCGGGCCGGCGAAGGCGTTGATTTTCGGGTCG
>JARRQB010000369.1:0-3266 GCA_037382265.1 Gammaproteobacteria bacterium
CAGGTGTTCCCGGTCGGCGGCATCCGCGAGAAGGTCATCGCCGCCAAGCGGGCCGGGATCAAGGAGCTGGTCCTGCCGGAAGACAACCGCGGCGACTACGAAGAAATCCCCGAGCATGTGCGCAAGGGCATGAAAAAGGTCCACTTCGTCAGTCGCTACGACGACGTGGTACCCGTGTTGTTCCGCAGCAGCGGTGCGAAGGGCTAGGCCCTGGCTCCTCGGCCCCGTGCCACCCTATTCTTGGTCGAGACAGGCTTGCAGCGCTGCCAGCCAGTCGGGCAGCACGAGCCCCAGGACCTGTTTCGCCTTGGCGCAATCCAGCGCCGAGTAGGTCGGCCGTTGCACGCTCGTGGGGTAGTCCCTGGTGGCCACCGGCTGGATGCGGCAGCCGTAGCCGCCGAGTTCGCAGATCGCCGCGGCGAAGCCGTACCAGCTGGTCTCGCCGGCGGGGGTCATGTGATAGAGGCCGCGCGCCACGGCAGGGTCGAGTTCGGCGCGCAGCAATTGACCACACACCTGGGCGGTCGCCTCGGCAATGGTGCGGCACCACGACGGCGCGCCGATCTGGTCGTCGACCACCTGAATCTCGTCGCGCTCGGCCAGCAGACGCTGCATGGTGCGCAGGAAGTTGCGCCCACGTAGCCCGTAGACCCAGCTGACCCGCAGCACGAACCCCAAGGCGTCGCCGTCGAGCAGCGCCTGGTCGCCGGCCAGCTTGGTCCGCCCGTAGGCGTTCACCGGGTTGGGCGTGTCCGTTTCGACGTAGGGCTCGCCCTTGGTGCCGTCGAACACGTAGTCGGTGGAATAGTGGATCACCGGCACGCGGTGCTCGGCGCTCCAGCGACCGAGCACCCGCGGGAGCTCGGCGTTGACGCGAAACGCCAGCGCCTCCTCGGTCTCGGACTTTTCCACGTCGGTATAGGCGGCGGCGTTCACCACCAGGCGCGGCGCCAGGCGGTCCAGCAGGAGCCGTACCCGACTGACGTCCGACAAGTCACAGAGGGCGTCGACACGCCCGGCCCGGTCGACGTTTACCAAGGGGCCGAGCGGAGAGAGGGCACGCTGCAACTCCCAGCCGACCTGGCCGCTGCTGCCCAGGATGAGGATCGGTCTGTCGGTCTCGCTCATCGTCCTCCGCCCGTCAGAAGGGGATGTCGTCCTCGAAGTCGTCGTTCGGCATCGGCGGCGCGCTCTGCTCGGGAGCCTGGCGGCGCTGGCCGCCCGCGGCCCCCCGTCCTGGCCTTGCCACTTGCGGGTACGCAGGCTGCCTTCGATGTAGACCTTCGAACCCTTGCGCAGGTACTCGGCGGCGATCTCCGCCAGGCGATTGAAGAACACGACCCTGTGCCACTCGGTGCGTTCCTGGTTTTCGCCGGTGTTCTTGTCTTTCCAGGTCTCCGAGGTCGCCAGGCGCAGATTGGTGACCGCGCCCCCGCTCGGCATGTAGCGCGTCTCGGGATCGGCACCCAGATTGCCGATCAGAATGACCTTGTTGATACCCCTCGCCATGGTGTCTTCCTCCTGTCTGCCGAGGCCTTTCCCGCCCGGTCCGAAAGGTGTTCGAGTCTACGCGCCGGGGGCCAGAATTGCATCCAGCGCGCAGCGGTCGAGCTGCTTGGTATCGACTTTGAGGTAGGCAACGTCCTCCTCGGGAACGACCATGACCTCGGCCACGCCGGCGACGCCCAGCAACCGGCGGGTCAGTTCACCGGCGTCCTGGCCGCGGGCGTCGCCCAGGGAGCGTAATTCATTGCTCAAGCTGCGCGGCGTGCGCATCGACATGGCCATCAGGAACCACAACAGCGTGACCGCGGCCGTCCCCAGGAAAACCGCGCCGATGCCCAGCGCCTGATGAAGCCAGCCGCCGAGCAGCCCGCCGCAGAACGCTCCGGTGAACTGCGAGGTCGAGTACACGCCCATCGCGGACCCTTTGGCGCCGGCCGGGGCCACGCGCGAGACCATCGCCGGCAACATCGCTTCGAGCAGGTTGGTCGCCGTAAAAAAGGCGCAGAGCAGGAACCCCAGCAGCCACAGCTGCGGGCCCACCACGTACATGCCGACCTGCGCCAGCCCCAGCATGGCGATCGCCACGAGGAACACGCCCCGCATCCGCCCGCCACGCTCGGCCAGGATGATCAGCGGCACCATGAAGACCAGGGAACCGACCAGGACCGGAAGATACAGCCAGTGGTGGTCACTGGGCGGGAGACCGGCGTCGCGCAGCACCAGCGGGTAGACCAGGAACAGGGCCGTGAGCACCAGGTGCAGCGAGAAGATGCCCCAGTCGAGCCGCAGCAGCTGTCCGTCGCGCACCACGTTGCGCAGGATCTCGGGCACCGGTTCGGCATCGTGGTGCACGCGCTCGAGTCGCGGCGTGGGGACGACGACCAGCAGAATGCCCATGCCGCACACCGCCATGCCGGCGGTCAGCCAGAAAATCCCCGACACCCCCACCCAGGCGTCGAGCGCGGGCCCGATGAGCAGCGCGAGCATGAACGAAAAACCGATGGTCATACCGATGGCGGCCATCGCCTTGGTGCGCTGCGACTCCCGGGTGAGGTCGGCGGCCAGCGCCATGATCGCCGCCGAAACCGCCCCGGCACCCTGGACGGCGCGCCCGACGATGACCCAGACGACGTCGTCGGCCAGCGCCGCGATGACGCTGCCGAGCGCGAACAGCAGCAGCCCGGCCAGGATGACCGGCTTGCGCCCCAGGCGGTCGGACAACATGCCGAACGGAATCTGCAACAGCGCCTGGGTGAGGCCGTAGACGCCGATCGCGAGGCCGACCAGCACGGGCGTAGCGCCCGGCAAGTGCTCCGCGTACAGGGCAAAGACCGGGAGGATCAGGAACAGCCCCAGCATGCGAAACGCGTAGATCCCAGCCAGACCGGCTGAGGCACGCCGCTCCAGGGCGTTCATGGCATTGGCATCGGTTGCGGACAACGAAGCGGCCGTACTCGGGAAGACGACAGGGGGCGTATTGTAGCGGCAATCGCCACGGGTTTGTCGCGATTGGCGCATCGGCGCACGAGGCTCTTAAAATGGCCGTTTCCCTCTGGCGTCCCGGCCGCAGCCCGACTCTATGACGATGGACTCTATCCAGATCCGCGGCGCCCGCACGCACAACCTCAAGGACATCGACCTCGACCTGCCGCGCGACCGGCTGATCGTGATCACGGGGTTGTCGGGCTCGGGCAAGTCGTCGCTCGCCTTCGACACCATCTACGCCGAGGGCCAACGCCGCTACGTCGAGTCGCTGTCGG
>JARRQB010000369.1:3297-4965 GCA_037382265.1 Gammaproteobacteria bacterium
TCGCTCGCCTTCGACACCGTCTACGCCGAGGGCCAGCGCCGCTACGTCGAGTCCCTGTCGGCCTACGCCCGGCAGTTTCTGTCGATGATGGACAAGCCCGACGTGGACCACATCGAGGGACTGTCGCCGGCGATCTCCATCGAGCAGAAGACCACCAGCCACAACCCGCGGTCGACCGTAGGCACCATCACCGAGATTCACGATTACCTGAGGCTGTTGTTCGCCCGCGCCGGCACGCCACGCTGCCCGACGCACGGCGAGGCGCTCGAGGCGCAGACCGTGAGTCAGATGGTCGACCAGGTACTGACGCTGACCGCCGAGCCGCGGCTGATGCTGCTGGCCCCCGTCGTGGCACATCGCAAGGGCGAGTACCACAAGCTGCTCGGCGAACTGCGTGCCCAGGGCTACATCCGGGCCCGCATCGACGGCGAGGTGTTCGACCTCGACGAGGCGCCGGATCTCGACCCACACCGCAAGCACACCATCGAGGTGGTGGTCGACCGCTTTCGCGTCCGCCCCGACCTTGGTGGCCGCCTGGCCGAGTCATTCGAGACCGCGCTGGGGCTCTCGGGCGGCGTGGCCCGCGTCGCCGGCCTCGAAGGCACCGACGTCGATCTGACGTTCTCGGCCAACTTCGCCTGCCCGGTGTGCGGCTACAGCATCCCGGAGCTGGAGCCGCGGCTGTTCTCGTTCAACAACCCGGCCGGCGCCTGCCCGGCCTGCGACGGCCTGGGCGTGGAGCAGTTCTTCGACCCGGCCAAGGTCGTGGGACACCCGGAATTGTCGCTGGCGGCCGGTGCGGTGCGCGGCTGGGACCGGCGCAACAGCTATTACTTTCAGCTGCTGCGCAGCCTGGGCGAGCACTATGGCTTCGACCCCGAAACGCCCTGGGCAGCCTTGCCGGAGGCGGTGCGCGAGGCGGTGCTGTTCGGCAGCGGGGCGCAGGCCGTGACCTTCACCTACCTGAGCGACCGCGGCCGGGCGCTGAGGAAGGTCCATCCGTTCGAGGGCATCATCCCCAACATGGAACGCCGCTACCGCGAAACCGAGTCTGCTGCCGTGCGCGAGGAGTTGGCGCGCTTCGTCTCGACCCAGGCCTGCCCCGCCTGCAGCGGCGCGCGGCTCAACGCGGCGGCGCGCCACGTGGAGGTGGCCGGCCGTACCCTGCCGGCGGTGAGTGCGCTGTCGATCGAACGGGCCGCCGAGTTCTTCTCCAACCTCGAGCTGTCCGGCAAGCGGGGCAAGATTGCCGAGAAGATCGTCGCGGAGATCGGCGCGCGGCTTGCGTTCCTGGTGAACGTCGGTCTGAACTACCTCACGCTCGAGCGCAGCGCCGACACCCTCTCCGGCGGCGAGGCACAACGGATCCGGTTGGCGAGCCAGATCGGCGCCGGCCTGGTCGGCGTGATGTATGTGCTCGACGAGCCCTCGATCGGCCTGCACCAGCGCGACAACGCCCGCCTGCTGACCACGCTTACCCACCTGCGCGACCTGGGCAACACCGTGATCGTGGTCGAGCTCGACGAGGACGCCATCCGGCGCGCGGACCACGTGGTGGACATAGGACCCGGCGCCGGGGTGCACGGCGGACGGGTGATCGCCCAGGGCACGGCCGAGGAAATCGCCGCCACCGACGCATCGCTGACCGGGCGCTACCTGGCCGGCCGC
>JARRQB010000370.1:0-3682 GCA_037382265.1 Gammaproteobacteria bacterium
CTGCACGAGTATTTACGAGTTTTTAGGTCACCGGTTCGGGCCGGCGACCCAATATACCGGCTCGATATATTTTTTTGTTACACGTCTTTTAGCGTCCGGCGTGCGTTTGTACTGTAATTGCTCGCCGGCGGGGTAAATATTAGTATGTAATACTATTTTCATATAACCCATCGACGTACCGGCAACTCGAAGGCTGTCGCCATGCAAGATCCCACCACGCTATCGGACCGTGGCCGCGGGCAGGTCGATGTCAAGCACACCACCTGCTACATGTGCGCGTGCCGCTGCGGCATCCGCGTCACCCTGCGCGACGGCCAGGTGCGCCACATCGAGGGCAACCCGGATCACCCGCACAACCAGGGGGTGATCTGCGCCAAGGGTGCCGCCGGGATCATGAAGCAGTACTCGCCGGCGCGTCTGACCAAACCGTTGCTGCGCCGGCCTGGCGCCGAACGCGGCACCGCCCAGTTCGACGAGATCTCCTGGGACCGGGCCTTCGAGATCCTCGAGGAGCGGCTCGGCCGCCTGCGCGGCGAGGACCCGAAGAAGTTCGCGCTGTTCACCGGGCGCGACCAGATGCAGGCCTTGACCGGTCTGTTCGCCAAGCAGTACGGCACGCCCAACTACGCCGCGCACGGCGGCTTCTGCTCGGTCAACATGGCGGCCGGCCTGATCTACACCGTCGGCGGGTCGTTCTGGGAGTTCGGCGGCCCCGACCTCGACCGCGCCAAGCTGTTCGTCATGATCGGCACCGCCGAGGACCACGACTCCAACCCGCTGAAGATCCACCTCTCGAAGTTCAAGCGTGCTCGCGATCAACCACGAACTGGTCAAGCAGGGCCTGTACGACCGCGACTTCCTGGTGCAGTACACCAACGCCGCCGAGTTGGTGGTGGACGACCCCGCACGTGACGACCACGGCCTGTTCGCCCGCGTCGAGATGCACTACGAGGAGGGCTGCTTCGACCCCGAGAACAAGCTGTGGTGGGACCGCGAACTCAACGTCGCCATGGGCACCCACACCCCGGGCTGCGACCCGCGCCTGCTCGGCGACTTCGAACTCGACGACGGCACCGCGGTCAAGCCCGCCTTCCAGCTGCTCAAGAACCGGCTCGAGAAGTACACCCCGGAGTGGGCCGAGAGCATCACCGGCATCCCGGCGGCAACCATCCGCCGCCTGGCCCACGAGATGGGGGTCACCGCGCGCGACCAGAAGATCGAGCTGCCCATCCAGTGGACCGACGCCTGGGGCAACGAGCACGACTCGGTGATCGGCAACCCGGTGGCCTTCCACGCCATGCGCGGTCTGGCCGCCCACTCCAACGGCTTTCAGACCATCCGCGCCCTGGGCGTGCTGATGACGCTGCTCGGTACCATCGATCGCCCCGGCGGCTTCCGCCACAAGGCGCCCTTCCCGCGCCCCATCCCGCCGTGCCCCAAGCCGCCCAAGGGCCCCGACGACGTGCAGCCCGGCGAGATCCTCAACGGCATGCCGCTCGGCTGGCCGGCCGACCCGAACGACCTGTTCGTCGACGACCAGGGCAACCCGGTGCGCATCGACTAGGCCTTCTCGTGGGAGTATCCGCTGTCGGTGCACGGCCTGATGCACAACGTCATCACCAACGCCTGGCGCGGCGACCCCTACCCGATCGAAGTACCGGATCCCGTTCCTGGTGGTGTGCGACACCTTCCAGTCGGAGACGGTGGCCTTTGCCGACCTGGTGCTGCCGGACACGACCTACCTCGAGCGCCACGACGTGATGTCGCTGCTCGACCGGCCGATATCCGAGTTCAGCGGCCCGGTGGACTCGGTGCGCATCCCGGTGGTGCCGCCCAAGGGCGAGTGCAAGCCCTTTCAGGAGGTCCTGGTCGAGTTGGGCTCGCGGCTCAAGCTGCCCGCGTTCACACGCGAGGACGGCACCCGCAAGTACCGCGACTACCCCGACTTCGTCATCAACTACGAGACCTCGCCGGGTTCGGGCATCGGCTTCCTGGCCGGCTGGCGCGGCAAGGGCGGGGAGAATTTCCTCAAGGGCGAGCCGAACCCGCGGCAGTGGGAGATGTACGCCAAGAACAACTGCCTGTTCCACTACGAGCTGCCCAAGTCCTACCAGTACATGCGCAACTGGAACCAGGGCTATCTCGAGTGGGCGCGCGCGCACGGCATGACGCGCTACGCCGAGCCGATCACCGTCCACCTGTACTCCGAGGTGCTGCAGAAGTTTCGCCTGGCGGCGCAGGGCAAGCGCCCCGGCAAGCAACCGCCCGCGCGCCTGCGCAAGCGCGTGGAGACCTACTTCGACCCGCTGCCGTTCTTCCACGAGCCGCTGGAGTCGCAGCTGGTCAGCACCAGCCAGTACCCGTTCAACGCGCTCACCCAGCGGCCGATGGCGATGTACCACTCCTGGGACAGCCAGAACGCCTGGCTGCGTCAGATTCACACCCACAACTACCTGTTCGTGAACCCGCGCGCGGCGCAGGCGCACGGCATCGAGGACGGCGACTGGATCTGGGTCGAGTCCGCGCACGGTAAGATCCGCTGCATGGCGCGCTTCTCCGAAGCGCTCGAGCCCGGCACGGTGTGGACCTGGAACGCGATCGGCAAGGCGCCCGGCGCCTGGGGCCTGTCGCCCCGGGCCAACGAGGCGCGCAAGGGCTTTCTGCTCAACCACGTCATCGCCGAGGAGCTGCCGCCGTGCGAGGCCGGCGAGCACTTGTCGAACTCCGACCCCGTGACCGGCCAGGCCGCCTGGTTCGACGTGCGGGTGAGGATCTACAAGGCGGGGGCGGACGAGCCGCAGGTGAGCTACCCACAGTTCGAGCCGATCCGGCCGGTGCCCGGCCAAGACCTGCGGCGCGGCAAGTGGCAGGCCTATGTCGCCGGCCTGTTCAACAAGGGAGCGCGGTCCTCATGACCCAGTTGGCTTTGGTGATCGACCTCAACGTCTGCGTCGGCTGCCACGCCTGCGTGACGTCCTGCAAGGAGTGGAACACCTCCGGGTGGGCCGGGCCGATGGTCGACCAGCGCGCCTACGACGCCGACCCGACGGGCACCTTTTTCAACCGGGTGCAGATGTTCGAGGTCGGCGAGTACCCCAACACCGAGACCGTGCACTTCCCCAAGAGCTGCCTGCACTGCGAGGAACCGCCGTGCGTGCCCGTGTGCCCGACCGGCGCGTCGTACAAGCGCGAGGACAACGGGGTCGTGCTGGTCGACTACGACAAGTGCATCGGGTGCAAGTACTGCTCCTGGGCCTGCCCGTACGGGGCGCGCGAGGTCGACGAACAGCAGAAGGTGATGAAGAAGTGCACCCTGTGCATCGACCGCATCAGCGACACCACGCTGCCCGAGATCGAGCGCAAGCCCGCCTGCGTGCTCGCCTGCCCGACCAGCGCCCGTCTGTTCGGCGACGTCCACGACCCGGACTCCGAGGTCTCCGTGAAGATCCGCGAGGAGGGCGGCTACCAGTTGATGCCCGAGTGGGGCACCAACCCGGCCAACCACTACCTGCCGCGGCGCAAGACCCGCATGGAGATCCACGAGGACGAACTGGTGCGCGTAGACAACCCGCTCAAGAAGGACCAGGTCAGCATCCCGGTCGCGCCCGGCGAGTCGATCGACGATGTTGCCTGGTGATTGCGGCAGGGCCGAGGTCCTAGGGCCTAGGGCCTTTAACGGCAG
>JARRQB010000371.1:0-3478 GCA_037382265.1 Gammaproteobacteria bacterium
GGATGTCGCGGGCGATCTGCGCCTCGCGGCCCATGAGGCGCAACTCGCCCACCGCCTGCCGGGCCGCCTCTACGTTGAGAGCGGTGAACTCGGCAATGGAGCGGCGTTGAAAGCGCACCGCCAGCGCTTCGGGTTTCAGACGCCTGCCGTCACACGCCGCGCACACCGGCGCGTCGCCCTCCCACCAGTCCGTCCACCAGATCTCCTCGCCGCTCTGCTCGGCGTCGAAACCCGCCAGCTGCAGCCCGGTGCCGTAGCAGCTCGGACACCAGCCGTGGCGGGAATTGTAGGAAAACAGGCGCGGATCCAGCTCGGGGAAGCTGCGACCGCAGCCGGGACAGGCACGCTCGGTCGAGAACGCGGCCTCGCTGCGCGGCCCGCGCACCAGCACCGTACCCTTACCCAGCGCCAGCGCCCGCTCCAGCAAGTCGCGCAACGACGTTTCATTGCGCGGCGTGACCCGCAGGCTGCCGAGCGGCAACTCGATGCTGTGCTCGCGGTAGCGGTCCAGACGCGGCCAGCGTCCGGTGGCCAGGCGTTCGCCGTCGACCCGCAGCTCATCGAAGCCCTTGCCCGCCGCCCAGGCGGCGAGATCGGTGTAATAACCCTTGCGCGCCGTCACCAGTGGCGCCAGCAGCTCGACCTCGCGGTTGCGGTAACTGCGGTAGAGCTGCGCGAGGATGCTGTCGGCACTCTGCGGCCGCACCGCCAGCTCGCAGTCGGGGCAGTACTGGGTACCGAGCTTGACGAACAGCAGGCGCAGGAAGTGGTACACCTCGGTCAGGGTCGCGACCGTGCTCTTGCGGCCGCCGCGGCTGGTGCGCTGCTCAATGGCAACGGTCGGCGGGATGCCGAAGATGGCATCGACGTCGGCGCGCGCGGCCGGCTGCACGAACTGGCGCGCGTAGGCGTTGAGCGATTCCAGATAGCGGCGCTGGCCCTCGTTGAACAGGATGTCGAAGGCCAACGTGCTCTTGCCCGAGCCGGACACCCCGGTGACGACGGTGAAGGTGTCGCGCGGGATCTGCACGGTGATGTTCTTCAGGTTGTGCTCGCGGGCATTGACCACGTCGATGGTGGCCGACTGCGGGCGTCCCGGTGCGGCCGCCGCGGGGGCGAGTTCGCCCGCCGCCCGCCCCAGGGCGGCGACGTAGTCGCGCAGCGCCCGTCCGGTGTGACTGCCGGGGTGCTTGGCGAGGGTCTCCGGCGTTCCGGTGGCGACGACACCGCCGCCCGCTGCGCCGCCCTCCGGCCCCATGTCGACGACCCAGTCGGCGGCGCCGATCACGTCGAGGTTGTGCTCGATCACGACCAGCGAGTGGCCGGCCCGCAGCAGCCGGTCGAAGGCGTTGAGGAGGACCGCGATGTCGGCAAAGTGCAGGCCGGTGGTCGGCTCGTTGACCGAGCTTCAAGTAGCCGAGGCCGACCGCGCGCAGCGGGTCGAGCGCGCGCAGGACGTCGGAGTGGTCGGCAAAAAAGGCGGCAGCCTCGTTGATCGTCAGCTCCAGCACGTCGCTGATCGAGTGGTCGCGGTGCAGCACCTGGAGCACGGGCCGGCGGTAGCGCTTGCCGTCGCAGTCTGGGCAGCGCAGGTAGACGTCGGACAGAAACTGCATCTCAACGTGCTCGAAGCCCGTGCCGCCGCAGGTCGGGCAGCGCCCGTTGCCCGAGTTGAAGCTGAAGGTGCCGGGGGTGTAACCGCGCTGCCTGGCCAGTGGTTCGCGCGCGAACAGCTTGCGGATGCCGTCCAGCGCGCCCACGTAGCTCGCCGGGTTGGCTCGCGAAGTCTTGCCGATCGGCGCCTGGTCGACGAGCACGACGTCGTCGACGGACGCGTGGCCCTCGATGCCCGCGTGCGCCCCGGGCGGTTCCTCGACCCGGCCCTTGAGCTTGGCGAGCGCGTTGAACAACACGTCGCGGATATGCGTCGCCTTGCCGGAACCCGACACCCCGGTGACGCACACCAGACGGTTCATGGTACTGTCGACGTCGATGCCGCGCAGGTTGTGCTCGGCGGCGCCGCGGATCGTCAGGTAGCCGGTGGCGTGGTCCGGCGGGTCGCGTTCGCGCCCGGCGCCGATGCGCTCGCGTCCAGACAGGTAGGCCGCGGTGACCGAGTCCGGGTCGCGCAGCACCTCCGCCGGCGAGCCCTGGGCGACGATCCGGCCGCCGGCTTCGCCCGGCCCCGGCCCCATGTCGATCAGGCGGTCGGCGGCGAACATCACCTCCGGGTCGTGTTCGACCACCAGCAGCGAGTTGCCGCTGTCGCGCAGGCGTCGCAGCACCCCGACCACGCGGGACATGTCGCGCGGGTGCAGGCCGATGCTCGGCTCGTCGAGCACGAACAGGGTGTTGACCAGCGAGGTGCCCAGTGCGGTGGTCAGGTTGATACGCTGCACCTCGCCGCCCGAGAGCGTGCGCGACTGGCGGTCGAGCGTGAGGTAGCCGAGGCCCACCTCGCACAGGTAGCGCAGCCGGGAGCGGATCTCGGCGAGCAGCAGATCGGCCGCCTGATCCATGCCCGGGGGCGGCACCAGATGGTCGAAGAATCGCCGGCACTGCTCGATCGGCAGGCACACCAGGTCGTGCAGGTTCAGGCCCGGCAGGGCGCGGTAGGCGGCGTCGGGCATGGTCACGGCGGCGGAGCGAAAACGCCCCGGCGGTGCCAGTGTGGCGTCGGCGTCGGGCTTCGAGCCCAGGCGCCAGTCGAGCGCCTCGGGCTGCAGGCGCGCACCGTCGCAGGTCGGGCAGCGGTCGTAGCTGCGGTACTTCGACAGCAACACCCGAATGTGCATCTTGTAGACCTTGGACTCCAGGTAGCGGAAGAACTCCCGGACGCCGTACCAGCGCTTGCCGTTGGCCTTGCCTTCGCCCTCGATGACCCACTGGCGGTGTTCTTCGCTCAGCTCCGCCCAAGGCACGTCGACGGGCACGCCGCGCTGGCGGGCATAGCGCAGCACGTCCTCCTGGCACTCCCAGGCGCTGTCGGTCTGGAACGGTTTGACCGCGCCGTCGACCAGGCTCTTGGTCGGGTCCGGGACCACCAGCGACCAGTCGATACCGATCACGCGGCCGAAGCCGCGGCAGGTCTCGCAGGCCCCGAGCGGGGAATTGAAGGAGAAGCTGTTGGGGATCGGGTCGCGGTAGGCAATGTCGCAGGCGGCGCAGTGCAGGTCGGCGGAGTAGCGCGTCTCGCCGGTCGGTGCGCGGTCCTCGCCCAGGGTGTACACGCCGAGTTTGCCGTGACCGTGGTTCAGGGCCTGCTCGAAGGCCTCGACCAGGCGGGCACGGTTGGCGGGGTCCAGCCGCGTGCGGTCCTGCACGACCTCGAGCCGGTCGCCGGCGCGGCGGTGCACGCGGGTGTAGCCCTGGGCGTTCAGAAAGCCCTCGATCTCCGCCTGGCTGAAGGTCTCCGGGACCTTGACCGGGAAGGTCACCATCAGGCGGGTGCCCGCCGGGTAGCGCGCGGCGACGTCCT
>JARRQB010000372.1:0-711 GCA_037382265.1 Gammaproteobacteria bacterium
CGCAGGACGGCACGCGGACCGTCTGGTACAAGGTCGCCGAGACAGACGAGCTGCGCGAAGGCGAGGTACGGCCGGTGCAGGCCGGGGCACAAAGCATTGCACTGACCCGTCATCGGGGCGAGATCGGTGCACTCGACAATGCGTGTCCACACCAGGGTGGGCCGCTGGGCGAGGGCAGCATCGAGTGCAACGACGGCGACCAGGACTGCTGGCTGCGCTGCCCCTGGCACGGCTGGGACTTCCACCCGCTAACCGGCCGATCTCCGGGAACGCACGGCGATGGCGTGCGCACCTATCCGGTCGAGCAGCGCGACGACGGCATCTACGTTGCGGTGGAGGAGTCGACCGAACACACGCCGACGGTCAGCGACCGGATGGTACAGACCATGGTCAATTGGGGCGTGACGCATGTCTTCGGCATGGTCGGCCACTCGAATCTCGGTCTCGCCGACGCGGTACGACGGCAAGAGGAGGACGGCAACCTGCGGTACATCGGCATTCGCCATGAAGGCGCGGCCGCGTTCGCCGCATCGGGCTACGCCAAGCTGTGCGGCAAACCGGCTGCGTGCATGAGCATTGCCGGTCCGGGCGCGACCAACATGCTGACCGGGCTGTGGGACGCCAAGGTCGACCGCGCGCCTATCCTCGCGCTGACCGGACAGGTCAATACCCAGGTGCTGGGCCCGGGGACCTTCCAGGAGATCGACCTCG
>JARRQB010000372.1:749-2950 GCA_037382265.1 Gammaproteobacteria bacterium
CCACGTCGAGTTGATGAACCTGGCGTGCAAGAACGCACTCGTCGAACGCGACGTCGCCCACCTCGTCTTCCCCGACGAGGTGCAGACTCTGCCGGCTGCCACCGGCGTCGAGGCCGGCGCGCCGGCTGGCCGGCTCGGTAACCGCCAGATGCTGCCGGCCATCGACACGCTGGCGATCGCACTGCAAAGGCTCAAGGAGGTCAGACGTCCCGTGGTGATAGTCGGCTACGGCGCGCTCGGGCGAATGGAACACGTGATCAAGCTGGCCGAGAAACTCAGGGCGCCGGTGCTGACCACGTTCAAGGCCAAGGGCCAGATCGCCGACGACCACCCGCTCGCGGCCGGCGTGCTGGGGCGCAGCGGGACGCCCGTCGCGAGCTGGTGCATGAACGAGGCCGACCTCCTGCTGGTGTTTGGCGCGAGCTTTTCCGACCACACCGGCATCAGTCCGAAAAAGTCGATCATCCAGGTCGATTACGACCCGATGGCACTGGCCAAGTTTCACCCGGTCGAGCTGCCCGTGTTGGGCGAGATCGGCCTCGCCGCCGAGTGGCTGTGGCGGGCCCTGCCCGACAGCATGGCGACGGAAGACCAGCGACCGGAGCTGGTCGAACGCTGGGGCATCTGGCGCGAGGAAAAGGCGCGCAGGCGCGAACGCGACCGTGGGAAGGGCATCAACTCGGCGGTATTGTTCGACGTCCTCTCGGAGATCGTGCCTGCCGACGCGGTCATCGCCGTGGACGTCGGCAACAATACCTACTCGTTCGGGCGTTACTTCGAATGCCGTGGACAGCGCGTGCTGATGTCCGGTTATCTCGGCTCGATCGGTTTCGCTTTCCCGGCCGCGATGGGCGCGTGGTCGGCCACCCAGGCGCAGACCGACTATCACGGGCGCAAGGTGATCTCGATCAGCGGCGACGGCGGTTTCGGCCAGTACATGGCCGAGTTCACGACTGCGGTTCAGTACGGCATGAGTATCTGCCACGTCCTCTTGAACAATGCCGAACTCGGCAAGATCAGCAAGGAACAGCGCGCCGGGCACTGGCCGGTGTGGCGGACGAGCTTGCGCAACCCGGACTTTGCCGCGTTCGCGGAGAGCTGCGGCGGGTTCGGCGCGCGGGTCGAGTCGGCAAACGAGCTGCGGGAAGCCCTGCAGCGGGCCATCGCTCACGACGGGCCGGCGCTGGTCGACGTGCTCGCCGACGTAGAGTTGATTTGACGCACCGGCCACGCATCGCGCGCGAACAGCGCACCATCACGGCGATGCTGCGCATCTACTGCCGGGATCACCACCGTGCTGCGCCCGAGCTGTGCGACGACTGCGCAAAGCTGCTCGACTACGCCCAGCGCCGCCTCGACACCTGTCCGTTCCAGGAGCGAAAGCCCGCCTGCAACCACTGCGAGGTGCACTGCTACAGCAAGGTGATGCGCGAGCGCGTGAAGCAGGTGATGCGTTATGCGGGGCCCCGAATGCTGTTGCGGCATCCGGTGTTGGCGGTCAGGCATTTGATCGATACTTGGAACAAGACGGCGCCGCGATTGGGTTGAGGACGCCGCCCTACGCCAGACGCCAGGCCAGCTGTTCGTTCGCTCTCAGGGGGGTGATGCCGCCGTCATGCCGCGCAGCCACGGTGTGGCTTTCCTTCACCAGGGTGATGGTGTCGGTATTGCGGGGCAGACCGTAGAAGTCGGGGCCGAAATGGCTGGAGAAACTTTCCAGCCGGTCCAGGGCACCAGCCGCTTCGAAGGCTTCTGCGTACAGTTCGATGGCGGCGTGGGCGGTGTAGATACCGGCGCAGCCGCAGGCTGACTCTTTGGCGGGAGTGGCGTGGGGCGCGCTGTCCGTGCCCAGGAAGAACTTGGGGTTGCCGCTGGTGGCGGCCGCCACCAGCGCCTCGCGGTGAGTCTCCCGCTTCAGCACCGGCAGGCAGAAGTAATGGGGGCGGATGCCGCCCTGGAGGCCATGCAGGAGACCGGCATGCCCCTGCTGCTACACGGCGAGGTGACCGACGCGGACGTGGACGTGTTCGATCGGGAAGCAGTGTTCATCGAGCGGGTCCTGGCGCCCCTGATCCATCGCCTGCCAAGGCTCAAGGTGGTGTTGGAGCACGTCACCACTCGCCAGGCAGTGGACTTCGTGGCCGCCGCTCCGGCCAACGTGGGCGCGACCATCACCGGGCACCACCTGCTCTACAATCGGA
>JARRQB010000373.1:0-4573 GCA_037382265.1 Gammaproteobacteria bacterium
ACCCAGGTCTACGCCGCTCAGGATGGCAGTACCGTACCGGCGACGTGCCGACTGCCCCGCAACCCCTGACCTGCAGGAATTCTCCCATGGATCTCACGACCCGGTGGTTGGGGCTGGCCCTGGACAACCCATTGGTGCCGTCGGCCTCTCCCCTGTCGCGCAGCCTGGACGCGGCGAAGCAACTCGAGGATGCCGGCGCGGCGGCGCTGGTCATGCACTCGCTGTTCGAGGAGACGGTGCGCGCGGAAGAAGCGGCGATCGAGCGCGCTCCCGACCAACCAGCCCACGCTGGTGCCGAGACGGAGGGTTTACCGCCCGGCCACCAGGACTTTCCCGGCGAACTCGACCGCTATCTGGAACAGGTGGCGGCGCTGAAGGCATCGCTCGGCATCCCGGTGGTGGCAAGCCTGAACGGGGTGACCCTGTCAGGCTGGATGACCCACGCGCGCGAGTTGGCGGACGCCGGGGCGGACGCGCTCGAGCTCAACGCCTACTACGTTGCCGGCGACGTTTGGGAGGGCGGCAGCGAGGTCGAGCAACGTTACCTGGAACTGCTGCAGACGCTGCGCGAGACCGTGTCCGTCCCGATCAACATGAAGCTTTCGCCCTGGTTCAGTTCGGTGGGGCACATGGTCATGGCCTTGGAGAGCGCGGGCGCGGCCGGCGTGACCCTGTTCAACCGCTTCTACCAACCGGACATCAACGTCGACACCCTGTGCCTGCAGCACAGCCTGCACCCCTCTGGTTCGCACGACGCGCTGCTCGCCATGCGCTGGACAGCCATGCTGCACGGCCGGGTGGAGTGCTCGCTGGCCGCCACCGGCGGCATCCACGAGGTCGAGGACGCGTTGAAGTTGCTGCTCGCCGGTGCCGACGTGGTGCATCTGTGCACCGCCCTGCTGCAGCGCGGCCCAGCCCACCTGGGAACGATTCTGGCCGGTATCAGGCAATGGATGGAAGAACACGGTTTCGAGTCGCTGGACGATTTCCGCGGCCGGCTCAGCCAGATCAACGTCCAGGACCCGGCCGAGTTCGAGCGCCTGAACTACATTCGGGTACTGGACGGCTACAGCTTCCGCCCCTGAGTGCGGACCTGAGCGACCTCTGCGTCGGTGAGGGCGCGGTACTGCCCGGGACCGAGCTCAGGGTCGAGCACGAACGGTCCGATGCGTTCGCGGTGCAGGGCCTCGACGCGGTTACCCACGGCGGCAAACATGCGCTTGACCTGGTGATAGCGACCCTCCGCGATGGCGAGCCGCACGCGGCCGTCGGGCAGCACGTCGACCCCGGCCGGACGCGTCGGCCGGCGCTCGCCGCGCAGGGTGACGCCGGTGCGCAGCGCCCGCGCCGCGGCCGAGGTGAGCGGCTTCGCCAGCCGGGCGAGGTAAGTCTTCGGCTGCTTGCGTGCGGGCGCGGTCAGCGCATGGGACCAGGCACCGTTGTCCGTCAGCAGGACCAGACCGGTGACGTCCGCATCCAGCCGGCCGGCGACGTGCAGCAGTCGCCGCTGAGCCGATTCGACGAGGTCGAAAACGGACGGGTGTCGGGGATCGTCGCGGTCGCAGACGTAGCCGGCCGGTTTGTTGAGCATGTAATAATTGGCCTCGGGCAGGCGCGCTGCCACACCGTCGACCGAAACGGCAACTTCCGCGCCGACGAGGTAAGATGGGCGTCTGATGATCCGGCCATCGAGTTCGACGCTCCCGCCACGTATCCGCGTGCGCGCCTGCGAGCGACTGAGCCCGGTCGCCTGGCTGACGTAACGATCGAGCCGCATCGCACTCCGTCTCCCGAGGTGGACGACAGCATACCCGGATTGGCGCGGGAACGGCGGCCGCACAGCGAAGGAGGACTCGCTCCATGGCAAACTACAAGACCCTGAACGCCGGCACCCTGGATGCGCAGGTAACCTACCAGCGCCCCCGGCAGACGCTGCCGGAGAGCGTGACCCTGGACAGCCCGGCCATCGACGTCATGACCGACTTGAAAAAGGTCGCACCGATGAGCATTGACGCGGATGCGAGCCTGGAGGAGGCCGAGCAGCGCATGATCGCCGGCGGCATCCGGCTGCTGTTCGTCATCAACCAGTACGAGCAGGTCACCGGCATCATCACCTCCCGCGACCTCGACGGCGACCGGGTGATGCGCCGCCTGGCCGAGGCCGGCGGGCGGCGCCAGGACCCTGGTCGCCACGCTCAAGCACATGGGCCGCCAGCACGCCCTGGTGGTCGACCTCGATCGCGAGGGACGCCAGACTATTCGCGGCCTGCTGTCCACCACGCAGATCGGCAAGCAACTCGGGGCCGCCATCGACACCGCCGATCGCGCCGGCAGCCTCGCCGGGCTCGCCGCCATCACCTGAAGCGGCTCGAAATCACGTCCAACCACCGAGGAAAGCACGATGAAGTTACTGACTACCGCGGCCCTGCTGGCCATCGCGGCCCCGCTCTGCGCCCAGACAGGCGGTCAGGGCCAGGACCCCGCGCAGGGATTCATGATGCAGTTCGACCAGGACAAGAACGGCGCCGTGACCCTGGACGAGTTCAAGGGCCCCCAGGTCGAGGCGCTCGAGCAGCAGTTTTCGTACATGGACAAGAGCGGTGACGGCGTCATCGACCAGGGCGAGATCGAGGCCTTCGCCGAGGAGATGCGCCAGCGCATGCAGCAGATGCAGCAACAGGACGGCGGCTACAACCGCCGCTGAGGATCACCGGCTTGGGCCGCCGCCGTTGCCCTGACCCGATTCGCGCCAGTGCGGCTGCGTAACGCGCCGCCCCCACGGCACGTTGGTGAGCGGAGTCCGTTCTAGTTCCGGGTGCCCGAACCCTCCGCGCACCAGCTGAGGAACGCCTCGAGCCGGGCCTCGCCGCCCTCGATGTTGTGGAAACGCGCCCCGATGGCGTAACGATCCTGGGACAGTCGGCGCACGTAGGCCGCCCGGCACTCGGCCGACAGCATGCCGCCGCTGGCAACGTCGCCCAGGTGCAGCCGGAGTCGAAAGCGGTCGCCCTGATTCAGTTTGCCGCCGACACACGCCATCCCCTCGACCACGGCACAATCGAGATCGAGTGCCACGCCGCCGCGCCCGAGCTCGGTGCCGATAGCCTGGTAGACCTTGCCTTCCGGCTGCCAGACCTCGGCCCGGAGTTCGACGGAGTAGCGCGGAAACAGGCGCCGTTCAATCATCGCGACTGTTCCGCGTCACGCCCCGTACCGGCCGCCCGGACGACACGCTCAATCGGCGTCCGCCGCCAGCCCCAAGGCCCTGGCGTCGAGTAGCAGAGAGTAGATCAGGATGAGATCGTCCGGGAAGCGCAAGGTATCGCCGTCGTGGGGATACTTGCGCCGCATGAGATCCTTGACCGCCGGTTCGAGCCGGTCCAGCTCCACCAGTCGCATGCTCCAGTCGTAGAAGTGCGAACCGCCCTGGCCCTCGTAGGTGACCAGTTCGACGTCGCGGTGGCGCTCGTCCACCACGATGTTGCGGAACACCTCGTTGACGAAGCTCGGCGGACCCTCCAGCACCTGGAGGATGTGCTCGCCCGAAACCACCAACAGGCCCTTGATGCCAAGCCGGGAGTTGTGCTCGACACATTCCTCCAGCAGCCCGCGCAAGCCGCCGCCGGCGAGCAGATTCGGGTGCGCCACGCTTTTGTAGATCAGCCGACAGCTCTTCATTCCGTCCAACCCCGTTTGCCAAGGTCAGCCAGCCCAAGGGTAAAGCGCGGCAGCCGCGGCGCCAAGGCCCGGCTCAGACCTCGCGATAGATCTCCGCGCCCTGGCGCTTGAATTCCTCGGCCTTCTCCTTCATGCCCTCGTCGAGCGCCGCGCCGACGTCCGCCAGCTTCCTGGCCCGGGCGTAGTCCCGCACGTCCTGGGTGATCTTCATCGAGCAGAAGTGCGGCCCGCACATGGAGCAGAAGTGCGCCACCTTGTGGGCCTCCTTGGGCATGGTCTCGTCGTGGAACTCGCGTGCCCGCTCGGGGTCGAGCGACAGGTTGAACTGATCCTCCCAGCGAAACTCGAAGCGGGCCTTGGACAGTGCGTTGTCGCGCAACTGGGCGCCGGGCAGCCCCTTGGCAAGGTCGGCGGCGTGGGCCGCGATCTTGTAGGCCACGATACCGTCGCGCACGTCTTCCTTGTTCGGCAGGCCGAGGTGCTCCTTGGGCGTGACATAGCAGAGCATGGCGGTGCCGTACCAGCCGATCTGCGCCGCGCCGATGGCGCTGGTGATGTGGTCGTAAGCCGGGGCGATGTCCGTGGTCAACGGGCCGAGGGTGTAAAAAGGGGCCTCGAGGCAGTCGGCCAGTTCCTTGTCCATGTTCTCCTTGATGAGCTGCATGGGGACGTGGCCCGGGCCTTCGATCATGACCTGCACGTCGTGCTCCCAGGCGATGCGGGTCAGCTCGCCCAGGGTCTCGAGTTCGCCGAACTGGGCGCCGTCGTTCGCGTCGGCGAGACAGCCCGGCCGCAGGCCGTCGCCCAGGCTGAACGACACGTCGTACGCCTTCATGATCTCGCAGATGTCCTCGAAATGCGTGTAGAGGAAATTCTCCCGGTGGTGGGCCAGACA
>JARRQB010000374.1:0-2554 GCA_037382265.1 Gammaproteobacteria bacterium
CTCGAGCTCGGCGAAGGACGGGAAGGTGGGTCGCGCCAGATCCGCCTCTGTAGCGTCGATCATTCTACGCAGCGGCTCGACCGGGAGGGTTGCCTCGCCGACAGCCGACCATAGCGACCGTGTCACGGGATGACTCGGGCTGCCCACCCGCAGCTGCTCGATTTCCCTGCGCCACCAGTCGAGCTTTATGCGGCTCAGGCCGGCGTCGGAGACCTTTTCCACGACGTCCGCCAGTTCGCTGCGCAATGCGTGCGCAGCCGCAATCGCGCTGCGTTGCGCGGGCGGCAGCGACAACAGCGCGTAGTAGAGATCTGAACCGCTGCGCGCGACTTTTTGTTCGCAGTATTTTCCGGGGTCCATCGCGAAACTCAGGCCACGGCACATTCCCGCAGTGTCGGTGCGCCGGCATCGGCGGTCGTGCGGGCGACAGTCGTGGTGACCGGCGACGGCGCCGGGCGGTCAGCTGTTGGCACGGCAAAAACGGCCTGATCCGCCTGGCTAACCGAGATCCGAGGACTGATCGGCATTCTGCACCACCCGCGGCAGCCCCACTTTCTCGAGGTGGCCGGCGAAGACGCTGACCCGTTCGTACAGCTCTTCACCGATAACGCGAATCTGCTCGGCATTCTTGGCCAGCGTTTCCTGTCGCCACCCGTAGGCAACGGCGCGCAACAGGGCCACCAGGCTGGACGGCGTTGCCAGCACGACTTTGTCCGCCAGCGCGTCCTCGAGTAGTTTCGGGTCGATTTCCAGGGCGGCGCTCAGAAACTGGTCGCCGGGGAGAAACAGCACCACGAAGTCGAGGGACTCGGAACGGCATTTCCAGTAGCCTTTCGCGCCCAGTTCCAGCACCCGGTCACGCAGGTTGCGTGCATGCCGCTCGAAAGCGCGCCTGCGGCTGGCTTCGTCTTGTGCTTCTACAGCACCCAGATAACCATCCATGGGTGTCTTGGCGTCCACGATGATTTCGCGTTCGCCGGGCATTCTCACCACCATGTCGGGTCGCTGTCGGCTGCCGTTCGCGTCCAGGCTCTGCTGCTGCTCGAAATCGCAGTGTTCCACCATGCCGGCGAGTTCGGCGATGCGTCTCAGGGTGAGCTCGCCCCACTGGCCGCGGACCTCGGGCCGGCGCAGGGCGTTGACCAGATTGCGCGTCTCGCCGCGCAGCCGCTCCTGGGCTTCTGCCATGAACCTGAGGTGCTGATTGAGGGATCCGAATGCCTGCTGGCGCTCTTTTTCCATCCTGCGGATCTGTTCCTCGGTCTTGTGCAGAGCGTCGCGTATCGGTCCGACCATGGCATCGATCGCTCCCTCGCGCTGTTGCAGCTCACCGCTGGCTTTGAGATGCAGGTTGCGGAAATTGGACTCGGCGAGCTTCATGAACTCACTGCTGTTGGATCTGAGCGCTTCGCCGGCGAGTGACCTGAAGGTCGCTTCGAAATGCTGTCGCATATCCTTCAGTGCACGGCTCTTCTGTATGGCCGTTTCGTGTTGAGATTCGAGCAGCGTTTCCAGTCGTGCGTTGTCTTCGAGAAGCTCGGCAACCTCCTGCTGGGCAGCGTTTCTCCCCAGCAGCCAGCCAACCACGGCGGCCAGGGCGGCGACCAGCAACCCTGTCACACCATAGTAATAGGTCATGTCCATGAACCGCCATGATACCTAAAACACACCTGGGAGGCGCAGCCGGGCTGCCACCGGCGGCGTGTCGCCCCGCCGATCAGGTACAGAGGGGTCAGCGATTGCGGCCGGGACGCTGGAGGGCCGATGCCGCGGTGTCGCGAAGCAGGCTGGCGAAGCGTTCGATCACCACGCTCCAACCCAGAGCTTCGCAATCTTGCGCCGCCGTGCGTCCGAGTCGCCGTGCGAGTATCGGGTCGCGGTACAGACGCAGCAGCGTGTCGGCAAAGTCAGGCGCAAGCGCATCGCGCACCAGCAGTCCGTTGCGGTCGTGTCTGACATGTTCGCCGGCGGCGGCCTCGTCGTAGGCGATCACTGCCAGGCCGCTCGCCATCGCCTCGGTGACGACGTTGCCGAAGGTTTCCGAGCGACTCGGGAACAGGAACACGTCCGCCGATGCGTAGTGGCGCGCGAGTTCAGTGCCGGTTCGTGTGCCACAGAAGACAAAGTCCGGATAGCGGCGCGCCAGCGCCACGCGTAGCGGGCCGTCACCGACCAGCACGAACCGCGCTTGCGGGAAACGACGCCGGAGCCCGGACACGGCGGCTGCCGCTTCACCGATGTTCTTTTCCGCGGCGATGCGGCCGACGTACAGGCAGACCAGCGTGTCATCTTGCACGCCCCACTGCTGGCGCAGCGCCACGCAGCGGTGGCCGGGATTGAACAATTCGGTATCCACACCACGCGCTAGCACACGCACGTTTCCGAAGTGGTCCCGTCTGAGCCGTTCGGCCAGTGCACCGGTCGGAACCAGCGTGCAGTCGGTAGCGCGGTGCAGGCGGCGTAGATAACTTCGGATCAAGGGCTCCATCCAGCCGAGGTGGTAGTGCCTGGTGTAGGTGTGAAAGTTGGTATGAAAGCCGCTCACCACCGGTAT
>JARRQB010000375.1:0-2564 GCA_037382265.1 Gammaproteobacteria bacterium
GACTGGTCGGCCGCAGCCTGCAGGCGGCCGGCGAGGTCAACGAGAGCTTTGGGAGGAACCGCGCATGAGCGCGCCGCTGATACTTGTGGTCGACGACGAGGCCGACATCCGCGAGTCGGTCAAGGACATCCTCGAGGACGAGGACTACCAGGTCGTCACCGCCGAGAACGCCGAGCGGGCGCGCGCCGCGCTGCGCGAACGTCGCCCGGGCCTCATCCTGCTCGACATCTGGATGCCCGACATCGACGGCATCAGCCTGTTGAAGGAATGGACCGAGGGCGACGGCCTGCCCTGTCCGGTGGTGATGATGTCCGGCCACGGCACCGTGGAGACCGCGGTCGAGGCCACCCGGCTGGGCGCCTACGATTTCCTGGAGAAGCCGCTGTCGCTGGCGAAGCTGCTGCTGACCGTCGAGCGGGCGCTGGAGACCGACCGGCTGGTGCGCGAGAACGTAGGCCTGCGCCGCCACCTGCCGCAGCTGGTCGAACCGGTCGGCCGTAGCCCGGCGATGCAGCGCTTGCGCGAGCAGGTTAAGCGCGTGGCCCAGCACGACAGCTGGGAATTGATCGTGGGCGAGCCGGGCAGCGGCCGCGAGACCATCGGTCGCTACCTGCACGCCAACAGCAGCTGCACTACGGACGGCTGGAACAGGCGAGCGGCGGCACGCTGTTCCTGGACGAGGTGGCCGACATGGACCTGGAGGCCCAGGCGCAGCTGGTCGGCGCCCTCGACACCGGTTCCTTTCTCCGGGTCGGCGGTAGGGACCCGGTGCCGGTCGACGTGCGCATCATCGCCGTGACCCAAAAGGATCTACAGAGCGAGGTGGACGCCGGGCGCTTCCGCGAGGACCTTTTCTACCAGCTCAACGTGGTGCCGCTGGAGGTGCCTCCGCTGCGCGATCATCGCGAGGACGTGCCCGAGCTGCTGGCGTTTTACGTCGACTATTTCGTCGAACACGAGAAGCTCTCCTACCGCCACTTCAGCGTCGGTGCGCAGAACTTTCTGCGCAACCACAACTGGCCGGGCAACGTGCTGGAGCTGCGCAACCTGGTGCAGCGCCTGCTCATCCTCGGCGCCGGGGAGGAGATCAGCGCCGACGAGGCGCAGTCGGCGGTCGGTGCGCTGCAGCCGGCCGGCGGCGGCACGGCCGGCGCCGGCCTGCCCGGGGTGTCGTTCGATCAGCCGCTGCGCGAGGCGCGCGAAGGCTTCGAACGCGCCTACCTGGAGTATCAATTGGACAAGCATGGCGGTAACGTGAGCAAGATGGCGCAGGAGGCCGGGATGGAGCGAACCCACCTCTACCGCAAGCTGCGCGCCGTCGGGATCGAGATCAAGGAGCGCCGTTGACGCCCGTTCGCCGTGCTGCGGCCCGGCTGCGGGCACCGCAGCGACACCGCCCATGAAAATCATCATCCTAGGGGCCGGCCAGGTGGGTACCACCGTTGCCCAGAACCTGGCGAGCGAGGCCAACGACATCACGGTGGTCGACCACGACGGCCAGCTGCTGCGCGAAATGCAGGACCGGATCGACATCCGGACGGTGAGCGGCCACGCGGCCCACCCGGACGTGCTCAAGCGTGCCGGCGCCGACGATGCCGACATGATCATCGCGGTGACCAACTCCGACGAGACCAACATGGTCGCCTGCCAGTCGGCTTGGACGCTGTTTCACACCCCCAAGAAGATCGCCCGCGTGCGCGCGCCCGAGTTCCTGCGCTACCCGTCGCTGTTTGCCCAGGGGGCGCTACCCATCGACGTGTTGATCAGCCCCGAACAGTTGGTCACCGACTACGTGTTGCGTCTGATCGAGCATCCCGGCGCACTGCAGGTGCTGGACTTCGCGGGCGGTCGCGTCCGGCTGGTCGCGGTGCGCGCGTACCACGACGGTCCGCTGGTGGGCAACGCCCTGCGGGCCCTGAACGAGCACCTGCGCGGCGCCGAGGCGCGGGTCGCGGCGATCTACCGCAAGGGCCGGGCCATCGAGCCCCAGGGCGACACCGTGGTCGAGGTCGACGACGAGGTGTTCTTCCTGGCCGCCGCGCAGAACATCCCGGCCGTCATGAACGAATTGCGGCGCGCGGAGAAGCCCTTTCGCCGGCTGATGTTCGCCGGCGGCGGGAACATCGGGCGCCGGCTCGCCGAGGCGCTCGAGGACAGGTACCGGGTGCGAATCATCGAGCGCGACCTGGATCGGGCTCGGCGCGTGGCCGAGGACCTGCGCCGCACCATCGTGCTGGCGGGCGACGCTGCCGACGAAGACCTGCTGCTCGAGGAAAGCATCGAGGACACCGACGTCTTCTGTGCGGTGACCAACGACGACGAAGCCAACATCCTCTCCGCCATGCTGGCCAAACGCCTGGGCGCGCGCAAGGTCATGGCGCTGATCAACCGCGCCTCCTACGTCGATCTGGTCGAGTCGAGCACCATCGACATCGCCATCTCCCCGCAGCAGGCGACCATCGGCACCCTGCTGACGCACGTGCGCCGCGGCGACGTCGTCATGGTGCACGCGCTGCGCCGCGGCGCGGCGGAGGCGATAGAGGCGGTCGCGCACGGCGACCGCA
>JARRQB010000376.1:0-3829 GCA_037382265.1 Gammaproteobacteria bacterium
CAGCACCAGCGCCACGGCGGCCTCGCGCTCCGACAACGCCGTCACCGTGACGTTGAGGCCGTCGAACCAGGCGTCGGTGCGCTTGCGCAGCTCGAGCAGAAAACGCTGCGCGCCGGCGCCCGCCTGGCGCTGCACCCAGCGATAGCGTCCCTGCAGGTAGGTCTGCGGGTCGGAGGAACGGCGCAGCAGCTCGGGGCGCACCATCAGACCCTGCTCGCGGCTGAAGGCGCGAATGAGCACCCAGTTCGGGTGCCTGGTGTGCTGGCGCAGCAGCGCCGGGTGGCGGGTGCGGCTCTCTTCGATCGGCCCCCAGTGCAGAGCACTGACGTCGAGCCGGTTGGCCTGCAACAACTCCAGGCCCAGGCGCGTGCCGGTCGGCGTGAAGCTCACCTGGGCGCTCGCGCCGATGTCGCTCGCGAAGGCCGTGACGACGCGATAGAGCAACGGGTCGTCGCTGCCACCGATCACCAGACGGTCGGTCAGCAGGCCGCCGTGCGCGGC
Organism: Gammaproteobacteria bacterium; assembly: GCA_037382265.1. Classification (GTDB taxonomy): domain Bacteria; phylum Pseudomonadota; class Gammaproteobacteria; order Chromatiales; family Chromatiaceae; genus JARRQB01. The sequence goes on from JARRQB010000376.1 coordinate 502, forward strand.
GTCCATCATCCAGCGGTCGATCAACTCGCGCGGGAACATCCACTTGCCGGTGACCTTGGTCGCCGGAATGCTGCCCTCGTTGACCAGCGCGTAGATCTTCTTCTCGTTGAGGTGCAGGTAGGCGGCCACCTGCTTGACGCTCATGAAGACACTGCTGTCCGGCTCGGACGAGATGACTGCCGACATCGCCCCCTCTCCTTTTTCCTTGGCGCGTCCTCAGCGCGCGCGCCGCCCCGCGCTCTGGGGGCGCCCGGCCACGGCCGGCGGCACGGCATCGAAGGTGATTTGTTCGGCGCCGTTGTAGACCAGGAAGTGCTGGCCCTTGGCGCGGGCGACCAGGCACACGCCGATCTTGCGCGCGAGTTCCAGGCCGCGGTGGGTTACGCCCGAACGCGACAGCAGCACCGGGACGCCCATCTGGGCGACCTTGATCACCATCTCCGAGGTCAGCCGGCCCGTGGTGTAAAACCACTTGTCGGCGCCCTCGACGGCATTGAGCCACATGAAGCCGCTGATGGCGTCGGCCGCGTTGTGGCGACCGACGTCCTCGACGAACAGATGCAGCACCGGCTCGCCGTTGTCGAAAGCGCACAGGGCGCAGCCGTGCACGCCACCGGCGCGCTGATAGACTTCGTTGTGGTCGCTGATCTGACTAAGCAGGGCGTAGATCTGCGACTGGGCGATCGGGCGGCGCGGCAGCCGGATCTTCTCGATCTGGTCGCCCATCCGCCCGAACACCGTACCCTGGCCGCAGCCGGTGGTGACGGTGCGGTGCCTGAGCTTCTCGTCGAGATCGCTGATGCGCTCGAAGGTCTCGACCCGTACCTGTTCCTTTTCCCAGTCGACCAGCACCGAGTCCACCGACTCGAGGCAGGGCACCAGACGCTGGTTGAGCAAGTACCCCAAGGTCAGCATTTCCGGGTGGGTGCCCAGCGTCATCAGGGTGACGATCTCGCGATCGTCGAGGAACAGGGTCAAGGCGCGCTCCCCGGCGACGAAACCGCTGCGCGGCTCGCCGTACTCGTCGATCGCGACCACCTCGTGGGCCGGTCTGAGGCCCGCGTCGCTCATGACGGGGCGATAGCGCTCTGCCGCAGTGCCCGCCTCGCTCACCGTCAACCCCCGGTGTGGTTCATCTGCCGGAAAATGACCGGTTGGGCCTGCAGATCGAAGTCGTGGCCCTTCGGCTTGATCTGCATGGACTGGATGATCGCCTTGCGCAGCGCCGCGCGGTCGCCTGGGTTTGCCCGCACCACCCGCCACGCGGTTGCAGTGCTCGCAGAAGTTGTGAGTGTGCGGCGAGATGAAGCCGATGCGGCTCTCGACGCCAGGGATGCGGTAGTACCGCGACGGGCCGCCGGTGCTCTCGGTGGTCGGCACCAGGCGGTAGTCCTCGGCCAGGTCGGCGAGGATCTGGTCGCTCGAGTAGAAGGCCTCGGCGCGATCCAGGTCGGGCATCTCGCCGAGCGGCATCTCCTCGATGAAGCTGATGTCGAAGCCGCGCTCGATGGCGAAGGCCGTCAAGTCTCGCACCTCGTCGTCGTTGCGATTTTTCAACACCACGGCGTTGAGTTTGATGCGCTCGAAACCGGCGGCCTGCGCGGCCTCCAGCCCTTTCATCACCCGCTCGATGCGTCCGGTCCGAGTGAGCTCGCGATAGCGGTCTTCGCGCAGCGTGTCCAGGCTGACGTTGATGCGGCGCACGCCGGCGTCGCGCAGGGCCTGCGCGTGCCGGTCGAGCTGGGTGCCGTTGGTGGTCAGCGTGAGCTCCCTGAGCCGCTCCAGCGCGCCGAGCTCACGGAAGACCTTGAGGATGTCGCGCCGGTGCAGCGGCTCACCGCCGGTGATGCGGATCTTTTCCACGCCGAGCTCGACGAAGGCGCTGCCGATCTCCACGATTTCCTCCAGGGACAACAGCTGGGCGCGCGGGATAAAGGTCGTGTCGGTCGCCATGCAGTACACGCAGCGCAGATCGCAGCGGTCGGTGACCGAGATTCGTAGATAGGTGACGTGGCGGTCGAACCGGTCCACCAGCGCCGTTTCGCTCTGCGACGTGCCCGCGTGCTGCGACCTTGCTGTCATCTGGCCTCCTCGACCTGCTTGGATCCCCAACAGCCGTTGCAAAAACCATTCCCAGTCACGGGGAGTCGACCACGAACTCGCGTTTGCCGGAGTCGGCCCGTAAAGCGACGCCTCCGCAATACCCATGGGTGAGACCTTTTGACGCGCCGACCCGCACCAACTGCGACAAAATGCGCCGGCCAGGGGGCATTTGTGCTCGGCCTTTTCTCCGGCGCCTTGATCCGGAGCGCGCACCGGTTCACTGGTACACAAGTTGCTTAAACTGGGCGAATCCACCGATCCCGGAGTCCAGCCAGGCATGTCACCCGACCCAACCGGAAAAGAGACCGGCCGTTCGAGCTTCCCTGTTTCGGTGATCCTCGAGCGCCGCCCGCCGCTGGACGATCGCTGGGTCGACCACGTCTGGTCCGCTGCCGGGGTCACCGTGGGACGCCGCGACGCCGGCAACGACGGCCGGCCGACCCTGGTGCGCGAACGCGACGGGGTTGCGCACTACATGGTCAACGGCCTTCAGGTCACGCTGTTCCCCGACGAGTGCGAGAGCTACTACCACAACATGATGACCGCGACCCCGCGTTGTTACGTCGTGGTCCACCGTGAAGAGGCCGACGCGATGCCCGAGCCGTTCCTGGTCAGCATGAGCTTCGACGAGGCGCACGCCTATCTCGAGGGCGAGGACGAAATCTTCGCCGTGGACGTGCCGCCCGAGCTCTACCGTTGGACCGAGGCCTTCGTCATCGCCAACTACTTCCCGGAGAAGAAAACCAAGCGCAAGCTCAAGGACTGGACCCGCTCCGAGGACGAGGGCCGCCCGTCGTGAAGCCGACGATCGAAAACGAGTCTTTCCTGCGGCGGTTCCACCGGCTGAAGACCGAGGCCCGGCAGCCGTCGACCGAGACCGAACCAAGCGTGGCGCAGGTACCCGTCGAGGCGACCGCGCAGACCGACGACAGCCCCCCGCCGCCGGGCGACGACGACATGCCTCCGGTCGAGACCCTGGGCTTCGATTCCGACTTCACCGGATTCCTCTCGCCGCGGGTCAGCGAGGGCCTGCGCAAAGTCGCGCTGCGCAAGCTGTTCCACGCCGCCGAGTTGAACGTGGTCGACGGCCTGGACGAGTACGCGGAAGACTTCACCCGGTTCGAAGCCCTCGGCGACATCGTCACCTCGGACATGCGCCATCAGATCGAACTGGCTGCCAAGCGCGAGGCCGAGCAGCTGAAGCAGCGGCTGCTCGACGGCGACG
>JARRQB010000377.1:0-3785 GCA_037382265.1 Gammaproteobacteria bacterium
CCGGTAAACAGTGAAGCAAAGTGCCGCCACTTCAACAGCTACAACCAGCCGTCGGTGAACGTGGACGGGCTGGTCGTGATGAGGGCCCGCAGCAAGGGAGGCGGCGGCGGACACGGTGGCGAAGGCGAAGGAGAGGGTGGTGGCCATGGTGGTAGTGGCGGCCAAGGCGGCAGCGGCGGGGAAGGACATCAGCCGGTTCATGGGATCTACACCCGCGACATGGCCGATGAAGGCCCCGTCATCAGGATCCTCGACCGCACTACGGAGGTCCCTCAGCCTAACAACTTGAGTTACCCGCCAAGCGACCCAAGCCTGACCACCTTCATCGAGACCCCGTCCTTCCCACGCATCGACATGTGGTCCGACACCGTCGCCACCCGCGCGAACCATCAGCCGGTTTGGGAGTATCAACTCGGTGACGACGAGACGCGGGCGGGGACCACGGGCATCTACACCAACCCCTTCGGTGACCTGATCACCGGTGCGAGCAAGTTGGGCGCCGTGCCCGGGTTCGAGTTCTTTGCCGTACCCGACCTGGATCCCCCGACCATGTTCGACGTCTTCCCCGGGGCACCCGCGGTGACCAGTACGGGGGGCGACACCGGCGACACCATCGTCTTCAAGGGCAACTTCACGGTGGACGGCGTCGGCAAGACGGGCGTGTTCTACCGCGTCCTCGAAAATGAGTACGTCAACAATGGGCCGGGCGGGGGCACCAGCCCCGTCGTGCTGATCGCGAGCAACACGGAGACGGACATTCCCGGCACCGATCAGCTGTTCGGATCGACTTCCCCGCCCAGTGCCGTGGACGGCCTGGTGGCGTTCGCCGGCTTCGACGACGAGGACCCTCGTCAGCATCGGCGATCATGTCCCGGGCGAGAATCGGAAGACTCGGTTCAGTCGCCTGGGCGAGGGCGTCGCCTTCGACGGGCGTTACGTCGCCTTCTGGGGCGCCTGGGGCCCGGCCACCCGGACGATTCGTCTGCACTGTCCGACAGAGGGCAACAAGGACCGCGTCGCCTTCTGCCTCACCCAGTGTCCGGAGCCGGCGGGCTGTGCCACCAAGCTTCCGGTCAGGCAGGGCATCTTCCTGCACGAGATCGAGACCGGCGAAACCCGTACGGTCGCCAAGGCGCCGCGGGACTTCGAGGACCTCGTGTTCTGGAATTTCTCCGGCATGGTGCCCGGCATCGGCGGGGGTCACGAGGGCGGCGAGGACGACGGGGAACCGGCGCGCTGGCGGTCTTCGGCGTTCGTCGCGGTTTCCGGGACCAACACCGCCTTCAAGGCCGTGACCGGCAATCGGGTCGGGATCTACCTCAGTACCGAACCCGGGCAGCGGGTCACCACGGTGCTCGACAATCGCACCGACGGCCAGACGCTGGACCCCGAGGCGCCGGCGGGCTCGACGGTCACCGAGGTCGGACTCGAGCGGGAGGGCCTGCGCGGCGACTGGCTGGCGGTCAGCGCGAAGATGGGGGTCAAGGGAGGCGCCGAGGAAGACGGCATGGCAGGCGTCTACGTCACGCGGATACCGAGTCCGTAGGGCGGGGCGATCCGCGACTCGGCAGCCTCGCTGCTGATCGTCTTCCTCGGCTGGCACATCTACGAGTCCCATCGCTTCTTCGGCCAGATCGGTACCGACTTCGCACGCCAGACCGAGGCGATCACGAGTATTCGGGCGCTGCGGTGGGAACTGACCCAGGCAGCCCACCACGTTGTCCTGTTCGGCGACGGCGAAGGTCGCTGGGAAACCTACGATGATGCGGCGCGCCGGCTCGCCGCGGAACTGGATGCGGGCCGGGGGCTCCCGCGAGGCAATACCTGCAGGGGACCCGGACCCTGTGCGCCGAGGCCGACGCCCACGCCAGGGCGGTCTACGATCGCCTGCGCGAGCGCCTGCGGTCCCACGGCAGGAGCGAGCTCGTGTTCTTCTCCATCGACGTCGGCGTGCTGCTGTTCGCCGCCGCGCTGTGGTGGTTGCTGGGGGTGCGGCTGCGCACCTGGCGCGCGCGTGCGGGAGCCGAGCTCTCGAAGCGACGCGACACCGAGGAAAAACTGCGTCAGGCCCAGAAAATGGAGGCCCTGGGTCAAATGGCCGCCGGCGTCGGCCACGACTTCAAGAACGTGTTGGGGGCCATCATCGGCTACGCCGACCTCGCCTTGCGGGCGGCCGGGCAGGGCCGGGTCGACGAGGCGAGCCTGAAGGGCATCGAGGCCGCCGCGCAGCAGGGGGCGGCGGTTACGGGCGCCCTGCTGACCTTCAGCCACAACACAAAGCCGGAGCGGCAGCCGGTCGATCTCTGCGCGCTGCTGAAGGACACGACGGAGCTGCTGCGCCGTATGCTCCCGGCCCCGACCGAGATCGCCGTCCGCATGGAGCTGCCCGCAGACCGGTGCCGGATTATGGGTGACAGGACCCAGCTCCAGCAGCTGTTGATCAACCTCGCCCTCAACGCGGGCGACGCCATGCCGACCGGCGGGACGCTGACGATCGCCCTGACCCCCGATGAGGGGAAGGGCGGCGAGGCGCCCGATGGCGCGGGGTCGGGCGTCTGCCTCACCGTGTCCGACACCGGCAAGGGTATAGCGCCGGAGATCAGCGACCGCATCTTCGAGCCGTTTTTTACGACCAAGGCGCGCGGGCAGAGAACGGGCCTCGGGCTCGCCATCGTGCACGCCGTTGCGGTCGAGCACGGGGCCCGGGTCGCCGTCTCCTCGGTACCCGGCGAAGGGGCGACCTTCCGGGTCTGCTTCCCGCGGGGCCACGAGGTGCCCGCCGCTGCGCCGGTCGCAGTCGAAGGCAGCAGGGGTGCGGTCCTGATCGCCTCCCGCGATCCCTACGAGGCGCAGCTCCTGGTCTCCGCCATCGGCCGGCTCGGCCTCGTGACGGAGCGGGTCGCCGACTGGGCGGCGCTGGTCGCCGACCTGCAGCAACGGGAGGCGGCGACTGTCGTGATGGACGCCGGGTTCTCCCCGCTCGGCGCGGGCGACTGCAGCCGAACGCTGGCCGCGACGCGAGCCAGCCCCCGGGTACTGGTGCTGGCGGAGCGCGACGATGCGTCGGTTCGGGAGTACGAGGACGCAGGGTGCATGGTGCTCGAGCGACCGCTCGCGCTGGCGGAACTGATCCGGCTGATCGACGGCAACAGGGCGGGCCTATGAACTGGAAAGCCAAAACCGTTCTCATCGCGGACGACCACGACCTGCTGCGCGACATGCTGGCGCGCCGCATCTCCGAGGAGCCGGGGCTGCAGGTCGCGGGCGCGGTCGCGGACGCCTCCGCCGCCGTGTCGGAGTCGGTCAGGATTCGACCCGACCTGGTGCTCATGGACATCGACATGCCCGGCCTGTCGGCGTTCGAGGCCGCCTGTCGGATCAGGGACGAGTTGCCCGACACCCGGGTGATGTTCCTGTCGGCCTATGTGCGCGACGGTTTCATTTCCCAGGCCCTGGAGGTGCGCGCCAGCGGCTACCTGACCAAGGAACAGAGCCCGGAGGTCCTGATCGGCTGCATTCGGAAGGTACTCGGCGGCGCGACGTGCTTCTCCCCCGAGGTCGAGAGTCGACTCGAGATCGGTGCGGCTGGGGTCGGTTTGACCCCCGCGCGGCGCAGTCGTCTGGAACTGCTGACGACGCGCGAGAAGCAGGTCCTCTCTTATCTCGCCCGCGGCATGTCCAAGAAGGAGATTGCCCGTATCGCCGGGACGAGCGTCAAGACCGTCGACCATCACTGCGAGCACGTCATGGAAAAGCTCGACCTGCACGACCGAGTTGAGCTGGCG
>JARRQB010000378.1:0-4122 GCA_037382265.1 Gammaproteobacteria bacterium
CTGAACCGCGGTTCCGACGACGCCCGGGCGTGGCTGTCCGAGGACAGCGGCCTGGAGCCGGTGGTGGTCGAGGCCCTGTTGGATGAGACGACGCGTCCGCGCTGTGTCCCGATGGACGAGGGCATCATGCTGTTTCTGCGCGGCGTGAACCTGAACCCGGGTGCCGATCCCGAGGACATGGTCTCGATCCGCTTGTGGATCGAGCCGCGGCGGGTCGTCAGCGTGCGCATGCGCCGCTTGTTGTCCGTCGACGATCTGCGCGAGGCGCTCGACCGCGGCCGCGGTCCGGCCGACGTTGGCGACTTTGTCGCCCGTCTGGCCGATCGCCTGGTGGCGCGCGTGGCGGGCGTGATCAGCGACGTCGACGATCGGGTCGATCAGCTGCAGGAACAGCTGCTGGAGGCCGAGCGCGGGCAACTGCGGATCGATCTCACCCGGCTGCGCCGGGAGATCATCGCGCTGCGCCGCTACCTGGCGCCGCAGCGCGATGCGCTCTTGCGCCTGACCCAGTTGAAACTCGACTGGCTCAGCACCGACGACGTGCTGAACCTGCGCGAGGAGGCCGATCAGGTGACCCGCTTCGTCGAGGACCTGGACGCCGCGCGCGAGCGGGCGGCGGTCACCCAGGAGGAACTCACCAACCGGCTCTCCGAGCAACTCAACAGCCGCATGTACCTGCTGTCCCTCGTCGCCGCGGTGTTCTTGCCGCTGGGCTTTCTCACCGGGCTGCTCGGCATGAACGTGGGCGGCATCCCGCTGGCGGACAGCCCGTGGGGCTTTGTCGGCGTGGTGTTCGCGCTCGGCGCGGTCACCGGCTTCGAACTGCTGTTCTTCCGCTGGCGCGGCTGGTTCTGAGCCGCGCGCGCGTTCAGCCGGCTCCGGTGTCGTCCAGCGCGGCGCGGGTTCCCGCGGCGTTGCGCAGCATCGCCTCGATGTGCACGAACGCCGGTGGCGCCTCGCCCCGCTTGTCCTGACCGAAATACAGCGTGGTGTGCGGAAACGGGATCTCGATGCCTTCTTCGTCGAAGCGCTTTTTCACCAAGCGGTTGAAGGCCCGGCCCACCTGCCACTGCTTGATTGGCCGGGTCTTGATACGCCCCTTGATGACGATGGCCGAGTCGCCGAAGGCATCGAGACCGAATACCTCCAGAGGCTCGAGGATCAGGCGCCCCACCTCGGGGTCGGCCTGCAGCTCCTCGCCGATACGCTGGATCAACGCGATCACCTCGTCGACGTCCTCGCGGTAGGCGATGCCGATGTCGAACACGTGGAAGGAGAACTCGCGGGTGAGGTTGCTCACGCCCTCGATGGAACTGAACGGGATGGTGTGCACCACGCCGGCGAGGTCGCGCAGGCGCACGGTGCGTATCGACAACGCCTCGACCACGCCGGCCTTGTCGCCGAGCTGGACGACGTCGCCGACCGACATGAGGTCCTGAAACAGGATGAAGGCGCCGTTGATCACGTCCTGCACGAGGCGCTGCGAGCCGAAGCCGATGGCGAGGCCCACCACGCCGGCGCCCGCGAGCAGCGGGGCGATGTTGATGCCGAGCTCCGAGAGCACCATCAGCGTGGCCACCAGCGTGACCACGACCAGGAGTGCGTTGCGCGCCACGGTGAGCAGGGTGCGCAGGCGCGCCGAGCGCGCCCGCACCCGTCCCTCGGCGTCGATGTCGGCGAGGTAGCGCTCGATGCCGCCGCTTGCGAACCCCCAGACCAGCAGGGCCGCACCGACGATCACCAGGATGTTGAGCAGGCCGCCAATCAGCACCCGGCCCGTGCCCTCGGACACCCAGCCCAGCGCGTCGACGCCCCAGGCGTCGGCGATTACGATCAACGCCGCGATCGCAGGGGCAGCTTTCAGCAGTCGGCGCAGGACGGGGGCGTAGCGGTTGAGCCGCTGCTCGAGCTGCGGGTGCCGGTCGGTCGGCAGGTGCAGCCCACGTTCGAACAGCTGGTCTACCCCGTGCAGCAGCAGCCGCAGCACCCCGAGCGAGGCCAAGGTGATCAGGGTTGCGCGCAGGACGAAGTGGGCGCCTTCCTCGTCCACACCACGAACACCGCGATCAAATAGATGCCGGCCAGCAGATGCCAGACTCGCGCGACCCCCTTGCGCAGCGACGACAGCTGGCGCAGTTCGTCGGCGCCGACGGCCGGCTCTGCGGCGATGGCCTCGGCCACCTTGCGCCGGTTCCGCACCACCAGGATCAGGAGCAGGGCCAGGATGACCAGTCCGAGCAGACGGAACAGGGCGTGATAGCTGGTCGCGTCCAGCCCGAGCAGGACGCTGGCCTGCAGGCCGAAGAAGCCGTAAATGCCGATCACCGACAGCCGCCTGATCCACTGATGGATGTAGCGCGCCGGCTCGTCGCCGAGTTTCGACAGGCGCAGTTCCGGGTAACGCGGCGCGAACGCGAAGGCGGAAACCGCCTGGACCAGGCGGGAGAGGATGGAGGCGTAGATCAGCGCGACAGCCACCAGCCGAAACTCCTGACGGGGGTCGATCACGGTCAGCGCGCCGTAGGCCGCGACGGCGAAGGCGGCGATCGGGACGAGGTCCACCGCCAGATACAGCAGCAACCGCAGCGCGCGCCGCGGCAGGGACAGATCGGGTTCGGGCGTTTTGCGCCGCCGCAGCCGATGGATCGCCAGGCCGACCAGGGCGGCAGCGACGAAGCCCGCGCCGAGTACCGCCAACAGCTGGCCGCCGATCGGCAGCCAGCGCTGGCGGGTGGCCGGTTGGCTCAGCTGCGCCGCCCCCGCCGCGAGCATCTGTGGTAGCTGGCGCAGGGTGTCGGCCAGCAGCGTGGCCGAGCGCGCGAGGGTCTCCACCTTCTCGGAGGCCAGTTGGACCAGCTCGGTCGCCGCGGTCTTGACCGCCGCGATCTCGGTTACGGACGGCCCGGTCTTGGGTTCCTGAGCCTGGGCCAGGGCCAGGCTCCGCAGCGAGGCGATCAGCCGGGCGCGTTGCTCGGGGTCCTCGAGCGTCGTCACCAGGGACTCGATTTGTGCGGCGTCTGGGTTCCTTAGGCTCGCAGAGATTGCGCGGGCCCTCAACCCGACGCCGGTTCTCGTTGGGCAAGAAACGCCTGCATGGCGTCACGGTAGGCCGCCGTGGCGGTGATGTCGTGGTGGCCGGACGCATCGATGGTGCGAACGACGACGTAGCGCGGATCCATCGCGGCCGCCAGGCGTCGGGCATGTGCCGGCGGTATGATGCGGTCGCGCCCGGCAATCAGGAACAGCGTCGGCACGTGGATCTCGCCGGCGCGAGCGAGCGAGTCGTACTTGTCCCGCAGCAGCAGCGATATCGGGTACAGGGGGTAGAGGTTGCCGGCGAGGTTCTCGATGCTATCGTAAGGCGTGATCAGCGCCAGGCGTGAAATCGGGCGCTGTGTGGCCAGGTAGGTGGCGACGCCGCTGCCCAGGCTTCTTCCGATCACCGCGACCTCGTCGTGGTGGCCGGCCACGGCGTCGTAGACGGCGAGGGCGTCGCGGTAGAGCGCCGCCTCGGAGGGTTCGCCGCTGCTGGCTCCGTAGCCGCGGTAGTCGACCAGATAGGTCGTGGCCTGCGGCGCGAGGTCGGCGAAGTCCGCGGCGTTGTGCACCACGGCCTCGGCGTTGCCGCCGAAGTAGATCAGGGCATCGGCCGCCCCAGGATTCACCCGCCACAGGTTCAGTGTCTCGCCGTCGCTGGGCACCGCGATGGCCTCGACCGCCGCCGCCCCGACGGGGGGCGAGGGGAAATACATCAGCGACCGCTGGAAGGCGAACAGGTAGGCGCCGAAGCCAAGGTACACGGCGATGCCGACGGTGAGCAGGCGTTTCACGAGGCGCATGGTCGGGGGGGACATTCAGGCTGCATTGGCATCCGGTTGCCAAGGCTTGCCGCTAGGATAGACTGATTTGGCGCGCGCCGGGTTCCCCGTCCGCCGCGGCATGTTTTCCTTGGCCGGGGTTCGGCATCGTGGCGGCGGACGGACACCGCTCGGAGGACCGATGAGCGAAACCGATTACCTCGAGTCGTGGGACGCCCTGAGCCAGGAGGAACAGCTGCGGCTGCGCGAGGCCTACGGGCATTATCTCGACAGCCTGCCCCCGACCCGCGCCATGGACGAGAAG
>JARRQB010000379.1:0-2647 GCA_037382265.1 Gammaproteobacteria bacterium
CCTCGCGCAAGTCGGCGACCAACTCGGTGCTCTGGGCCACCGGCCACGACATCCCCCACGTGCCGAACAAGCGCCAGGGCGGCGTGGTCATCGGCGGCAAGATCGCCCCGATCTTCTTCAACACCCTGGAAGACTCGGGCGCCCTGCCGATCGAGTGTCCGGTCGAGCAGCTCACGATGGGCGACGTCATCGTGCTCAAGCCCTACGCGGGCCGCATCGAGGACGAGGCCGGCAACCTGCTGAGCGAGTTCAGAGTCAAGACCGAAGTTCTGCTAGACGAGGTGCGCGCCGGCGGCAGGATCCCGCTGATCATCGGCCGCAGCCTGACCGAGCGGGCGCGCGAGGCGCTGAACCTCGAGCCTAGCGAGGTGTTTCGCCGCCCGATCGACCCCGAGGACAGCGGCAAGGGCTTCACCCTGGCGCAGAAGATCGTGGGCAAGGCCTGCGGGGTCCCGGGCGTCCGCCCCGGCACCTACTGCGAGCCGCGCATGAGCACGGTCGGCAGCCAGGACACGACCGGGCCCATGACGCGCGACGAACTCAAGGAACTGGCCTGTCTGGGCTTCTCGGCGGACCTGGTGATGCAGTCGTTCTGTCACACCGGTCACACCGCGGCCTACCCCAAGCCGGTGGACATCAACACGCAGCACACTCTGCCCGACTTCATCCAGAACCGCGGCGGGGTCTCGCTGCGCCCGGGCGACGGCATCATTCACAGCTGGTTGAACCGGATGCTGCTGCCCGACCAGGTCGGCACCGGCGGCGACTCGCACACCCGCTTTCCGCTCGGCATCTCCTTCCCCGCGGGATCCGGCCTGGTCGCCTTCGGCGCGGCGCTCGGCGTCATTCCGCTGGACATGCCCGAATCGGTGCTGGTGCGCTTCACCGGCGAGATGCAGCCGGGCATCACCCTGCGCGACCTGGTCAACGCCATACCCTACGAGGCCATCCGGCGCGGCCTGCTGACCGTGGCGAAGGAGGGCAAGCAGAACGTCTACAACGGCCGCATTCTGGAGATCGAGGGCCTGCCGAACCTGACCGTGGAACAGGCCTTCGAGCTGTCCGATGCCTCTCCCGAGCCCACCGCCGGCGGCTGCACCATCGATAAGTCCTATGAGTCCTTCGCCGATTACCAGCCCTCAAACATCGTGATGCTGCGCTGGATGATCGACAACGGCTACGAGGACGCGCGCACCCTGGAGCGGCGCGCCCGCGCCATGGAAGAGTGGCTGGAGAACCCCGTGCTGATGCGCGCCGATCCCGACGCGGAGTACGCCGAGGTAATCGAGATCGACATGTCGGCGATCACGGAGCCGCTGCTCGCCTGCCCCAACGACCCGGACGACGTGAAGCCGCTGTCGGAAGTCGCCGGCACCGCCATCGACGAGGTGTTCATCGGCTCGTGCATGACCAACATCGGCCACTTCCGCGCGGCCGGCAAACTGCTGCAAGCAGCCGGCGAGGTCATCCCGACCCGGCTGTGGATCGCCCCGCCGACCAAGATGGACGAGCACCAGCTGATGGAAGAGGGCTATTACAACATCTACGCGGCCGCGGGCGCGCGCACCGAGATGCCCGGCTGTTCGCTGTGCATGGGCAACCAGGCGCGGGTTGCGGCGAACTCGACGGTGGTCTCGACCTCGACGCGCAACTTCCCCAACCGCCTGGGCCACGGTGCGAACGTCTTCCTCTCCTCGGCCGAGCTGGCGGCGGTGGCGGCCATCCTGGGCCGACTGCCCACGCCCGCCGAGTACCTGGAATATGCCGGCAGGATCGACAGCATGGCGCCGGAGATCTACAGCTACATGAACTTCGACCAGATGCCCGAATTCATCGAGTCGGCGAGACGCGGACAGGAGATCGCCATCAAACTGATCGCCTGAGGTCGCGGCGCTGCCTCAACACCCTGTTGCCCTGCTTCATCGACCCATCGAGCAGGTGATGTAATATCGTCTCGAGTTTTCAATGCTCGATCCCGATAACTTTCATCATAGACGATGCTCGATGTACCGGATCGCTGACTTCACCCGCAACGTCCGCGGGGATCTGCTCGGTGGCATAACCGCTGCGGTGGTCGCCCTGCCGCTGGCACTGGCTTTCGGCATTTCCTCGGGTGCCGGTCCGGTCGCGGGCATCTACGGCGCCATCATTGTCGGCCTGTTCGCGGCGGTGTTCGGCGGCACGCCGACGCAGATCTCCGGCCCGACCGGACCCATGACCGTCGTCATGACGGCAATGATCGCCCAGTTCGCGGCGGAGTACCCCGAACAGGGCCTCACCCTGGCCTTCACGACCGTCTTTCTCGCCGGCCTCCTCCAGGCCGCCATGGGCATGCTGCGGCTCGGTCGCTACATCATCATGGTTCCCTACCCGGTAATCTCCGGCTTCATGTCGGGCATCGGGGTCATCATCATCCTGCTCGAGATCGGCCCCCTGCTCGGCTTCGACGCCCCCAACACCGTGCTCGCCGCCGTCCGCCAGCTGCCCGATCAGTTGCGAGCACCCCAGCTGGAGGCCGCGGCGCTGGGCGCCCTGACGCTGGTCATCGTGTTCCTGTGGCGCGGCCGGCCGAACCGGATCATCCCTTCGCCACTGCTTGCGCTGATCGTCGGCACGTTGGCGACCGTGCTGCTGGAGCCGGGCAGCA
>JARRQB010000379.1:2687-3793 GCA_037382265.1 Gammaproteobacteria bacterium
CTGCAGGACATGCTTATCAACGCCGTGATGCTCGCGGTCCTGGGGTCGATCGACTCGCTGCTGACCTCGCTGGTCGCCGATAACCTGACGGCGACCCAACACGACTCGGACCGCGAGCTGGTGGGCCAGGGCCTGGGCAACGCCGTGGCCGGGCTGTTCGGCGCCTTACCCGGCGCGGGCGCGACCATGCGCACGGTGGTCAACATCCGCGCCGGCAGCCAGGGTCCGCTGTCGGGCGTCGTGCACGCCTTGCTGTTGTTCGCGATCGCGGCAGGCCTGGGCTTCGCGTTCGAGGACATCCCGCTGGCCGTGCTTGCCGGCATCCTGATCAAGGTCGGTTACGACATCCTCGACAAGCCCTTCTTGGCACGGCTGCACCGTCTGCCCCTGTTTCCCGTCGCCCTGATGACCTTGGTCTTCCTGCTGACGGTGTTCGTCGACCTGATTACCGCCGTGTTCATCGGGGTGTTCGTCAAGAACCTGGTGACCATCGACAAGCTTTCGCACCTGCAGCTCGGCAGCGTGGTGCTGAGCGACGGGCGCAGCGATACCGACGGCCTGCGGGAGAATGAACGGGCCTTTCTCGAGCGCCACGACGGCGAGGCCTTGCTGTTGCGCATCACCGGGCCGGTCAGCTACGGCGTCGGCCGCGGCCTGGCGCGGCGGCTGCAGCAGTTCACGCGCTTCCGTACCCTGTTGGTCGACTTCACCGAGGCGGCGATCGTCGGCATCTCGACCGCCATGCTGGTCGAGAACCTGATCGACAAGGCGCTCGCCGACGGCGCCGAGGTGAAACTCGTCGGCGTCCACGGCCATGCGCTGAACGAGCTCAAGCAAATGGGGGTGATCGAACGGGTCGGGCAGGCGAATTGCCACCCCTCGATCGAGCACGCCGACGAACAGGCGCGGACGCTAGGGCCCGGGCGCTAGGGCCTCGCTCCTGGGCAGTAACGGCGCCGACTCGGCGTCCACGAGGAAGTCGCTGAAGGCCTGAGCCACCGGTGGCAGGCGTTTGCCGGCGCACTTCACCAGGTACCAGTGGCGCAGGATCGGGAAGTCCTCGACGTCGAGCACGACCAGCCGGCCGGCCTCCAACTCCAGTTCGA
>JARRQB010000380.1:0-3296 GCA_037382265.1 Gammaproteobacteria bacterium
CGATCGCGCTGGCCGCGGGCTTCGGCGTGTTCGCCACTTCGAGCTTCGAGCCGGTGGTGAACTTCGGCCTGCTCAGCGCTCTGGTGATCCTGGTGGCCCTGGCGGCGACCTTCATCCTCACGCCGCTGCTGCTCGGCTCGAGCGAGCTGCTCACCGTCTGGGACCTGCTCTCGTACAAGGTACAGAACGACGCGCTGCGCCAGTCGCCACTGTTTCAGGGCATGTACATCTGGCAGATCAAGAAGATCCTGCTGGCGAGCGAGGTGCGCGGCTTCGGGGAGGGCGAACGCATCGTCACCGAGGGCGACGAGGGCTCGGAGATGTACGTGGTGCTCGAGGGTTGCGTGGAGGCGCAGAAGCGCGACGAGCTCGACCAGGTCAAACACCTGCGCAAGATGTGCGTGGGCGAACTGTTCGGCGAGGTCGGGCCGCTGTCGGGCAGCCGGCGCACCGCCGACGTGGTGGCGCTCGAGCCGAGTCAGGTGCTGGTGCTGAGCTGGGATCGCCTCGACCGCCTGACCCGGCTGTTCCCCATTCTGGCCTTCCGGCTGTTCCGCAACCTGACCAAGATCATCGGCGCGCGCCTGCGCCAGACCAGCGAGTACCGGGTCGAGGACAAGCGCGGCCCCACGGCTCCGGCCGGCCCGTCATGATTTCGTCATCGACGACTTGTTTTAATGCCGGCTGGTCCGAGCCCGGCTCCTAGCTGACGGAACCGCAAACCCGGCTGTTCGAGGCCTGGGGGCTGTCGGCCGAGACAGCCTACGCGGCATTGACCTGATGAAGTCCTACTCCGCCGCGCAGGATTACCGCTATGTTTCAGGGAGAAATCGGCTTACGCTGAGCGTCCGTAAAGAAACCTAGCGCCTTGCGATGACGCACAACGAGCGCGCCGCCGACCGCCTGGCCCGCCAGTCCTTCTTTGCCGGCATTCCCCACGACGTCCTGGAACCGCTGGTGCAGCACTGTGCGATCCGCGAGCTGGCGCCGGACGAGGTCCTGCTGTCGCCCGGCGAGGCGAACGACGCCCTGTTCCTGCTGCTCGAGGGCCGACTCAGGGTCAACATCGACCGGGTCGGCGCCGACGACGGCTTCGCCATCGAGCCCGGGGAGTGCGTCGGCGAGATCTCGATCATCGACGGCAAGCCGGCCTCGGCGTTCGTGGTCGCCGAACGCCCGAGCGTGGTGGCGGCGATACCCGAGGCGCGGTTCTGGTCCGACTTCATGGCGACCCCGGCGATCGCCCGCAACTTCATGCGGCTGATGGCGGAACGCTTCCGCGCCCGCAACCAGCTGATGCAGCAGGCGCTCGAGGAGCGGCTGCGCTACGAGCACCTGGAGCGGGAACTGGGCATCGCCCACGAGCTCCAGCTCGGCATGCTGCCGCAGGACATCGACCTCTCGCCCGAGGTCGACGTAGCGGCGTCGATGGCGCCGGCACGGCACATCGGCGGCGACGTCTACGACCTGTTCCCGACCGGCGGCGACCAGACCTGCCAGGACAACCCCAGGTGCATGTTCGTGACCCTGGTGGTCGGGCTGCTCGACGGGCGCAGCGGCGAGTTCCGCTACGCCGTGGCGGGCCACAACCCGCTGATTCACGGCACGGCCGACGGCGTGTACCGCTACCTGCCCCGCCCGCACGGCATTCTGGCCGGCGTGGACGACGGGGCGGCCTACGAGGTCGCGACCCTGCAGCTCGCCCCGGGCGAGCTGCTGCTGCTCTACACCGACGGCATCACCGAGGCCATGAACCAGGCGCGCGAGCTGTTCGCGGAAGAGCGCCTGCTCGCGTGCCTCGGGGGAGGGCCGAACGACTCGTCCGCGGCGGTCGCGAACACCGTCCACGGCGCGGTCGAACGCTTCGTCGACGGCGCGCCGCAGTCCGACGACCTGACGCTGGTGGTGCTGCGCTACCGCGGGAAGTGACCGGCCCGGGGGGCTTCAAGCTCTTTGCGTTCTTGGCGCGCCTCGCGTGTTCGCGAGCTAGCGATCAACGCCGGTCCAGATTTTGCCGCCGGTTCACCAGCTTCAACAGCCCGGCGATGTTGTCCCTGGCCTGCCGTTCGTAGCGCCGGTTGAAGAAGTCGGTCATGAAGATGCGCGGCCGGGCGAGCAGGGCCTCGAGGAACTTCTCCTTGCCGCGGTAATAGTCCTCGTCCGGTCCCTCGAACTCGGCCTTGACGTTTTCCGAGTCGCGCATGAAGCACTCCCAGGGGCAGCCGAAACTCGCCAGGTCGACGTCGCAGATGAACTGGTGGTCGAGGTCCTCGGGGCGGTCGTTGTGCATGGTGACCAGGATGAGGTCGGCCACCGCGTCGATCACCTGCGGGTCGATCAGGCCCTCGGCTCGCGCCCGGAAGAACCTGGCGCTGCGCCGTTCGTTGTCCCGCGCCCCCGGCTCGTTGATCACGTCGTGGAACCAGATCGCCAGTTCGACCTGTTCGGGGTGGCGCATCGACGCCGCGGCCAGGTCGATCTGTTCCAGGCAGTGCGCCAGGTGTTCCTTGTTGTGATAGCTGCGGTGCGGTTCGGAGTAACGCCGCTCCAGCTCGTCCCAGATGGCGCCCCCGTCGCTGGTCTTGCCAGGTAGCAGGCAGCGCTGCCACAGCGCGAGGAAGCGCTCCCTCAGCAGGACGTTTCTTACCGGCGTCTCGGTCGGCCGCGGAGCGGCGCGATGCAGCGGTTCCATACGATGGTGTTTTCCCCGGCGACGCCCTGGGGCGGTCGCATAGCGAGTACGGGCCCTTGCCCGACAATCGAACGACGCTGTTTTCCAAGAGCTTAGACGTGAATTCTAAGAAAAGGCAAGCGCAGCTGTTGCCAGGCCGGTTCGCGGTGTGCGACCGTCGAACGGGGTCGGGGCTGCCTTGGTTGGTCGTGCCGACCTAGTCTATTCTGGTGCGAAACGAGCCGCGTGCAGACGGCATTTGCGGGAGGGGAACCCAATGAAGACAGGATATCGCCCGGCGGCCTGGGTGCTGGCCGCGATCATGGTGCTGACATACGGTGCGGCGACCGCCGCCACGGACACTGCCAGTGACACGGTCAACAGCGACCTCGACCTGATCGACTGGGAGCTGGCCAAGGAACGCATGAAGATGCTCAGCCAGATGGGGTATCACCCCTTCCTGATGCCGCTGATCATGGGCAACCGCGACATCATCGGCCTGAGCAACGAACAGGTGAAGGTGTTCAGGGAATGGCGCAACAAGTATCGCGTGCCCCTGATCCACGCCATGAACCGCATCATTGAGGAGCGCATCGCCTTCCAGCGCATTGCCCTGAACCGCCGG
>JARRQB010000381.1:0-1955 GCA_037382265.1 Gammaproteobacteria bacterium
GCGCTGCGCCCGCGCACCAGAGGCTGCATGGGCAGCAGGCAGGCGATGTCGTCCGTCGGTTCCCAGACCTGCATCACGCGTTCGAGATCACCCTCCTCCAGGGCGTCGTAGAGCGCGTCCTCGGCGTCCTGTGGCGTGTCGAACGTGTGGCTCATGAGGGAGGCTTCCGGTTGTTGTTTTGGCTCAGGCCGGCATCGTGTCATCCGGCGCGGGGCGACGCAAGCAGACCGGTCGAGCTTCCTTCACGCCGGCTGCCGGTTAACGGATAATGCTCGCTCGGTTCACCGCAGGGGTCACCGTGTGAAGTTCACCGTGGACGAGTTTCGTGCCTGGGAGCACAAGAAGATCACGCTGCTCGGGATGTCGGGGGTCGGTAAGACCTACCTGTCGACCCTGCTGCGGCGCCACGACTGGTTTCACTACTCGGGCGACTACCGCATCGGCACGCGTTATCTGGACGAGTCCATCCTCGACCTCATCAAGCAGCAGGCGATGCAAGTCCCCTTCCTGCGCGACCTGCTGCGCCGCGACTGGATCTCGATCCGCAACAACATCAAGGTGGACGACCTCGGGCCCGTGCTGTCGTTCGTCGGCAAACTGGGCGACCCCGAGCGCGGCGGCGTCGGGCTCGAGGCATTCACCGCGCGCCAGGCGCTCTATCGCGAGGCCGAAATTGCGGCCATGCACGACGTGCCCGAGTTCATTCGCAAGGCTCGGGAGATCTACGGCTATCAGCACTTCGTCAACGACGTCGGCGGCAGCCTGTGCGAACTGGAGGAGGCGTCGGTGATCGACCTGCTGGTCGAGCACACGCTGATTCTGTACATCCAGGCCACCGACGCCGACGAGGAACAGCAGCTTATCAGCCGCGCCCAGAGCGATCCGAAGCCGCTGTACTACCGGCCGGAGTTCTTGCAGGAACAGCTGGCGGCCTACCTGGCTGAGAACGGGTTCGGCTATGCCGCCCAAATCGACCCCGACGAGTTCACCCGCTGGGTGTTTCCGCGCCTGTTTCACTCGCGCATCCCGCGCTACGACGCGATTGCGGAGCCGCACGGCTACACCGTGACCTCGCACGAGGTCGCGCAGGTGCGCGACGAGGCCGATTTCCTGGCCTTGCTGGAGAACGCGATCGAGCGCAGAACGGCGGAGGAAAGCGGTGCCCATCGTCGCCCATAACGATCTGCCGAGCTTCGCGCGGCTGCGCGAAGAGGGCGTCAACGTACTGTCGCCCGAACGCGCGCGCCACCAGGACATCCGCGAACTGCACATCGGCCTGTGCAACATGATGCCCGACAAGGCGCTGGCGGCCACCGAGCGGCAGTTCATGCGGCTGGTCGGCGAGAGCAACCCGATCGCCCAGTTCTACGTGCACCCGTTCACCTTGCCCGAGCTGCGGCGCGGCGAAGCCGGGCGCGTTCACGTCGAGCGCTACTACGAGACCTTCGAGCGCGTACGCGCGGACGGCCTGGACGCGCTCATCATTACCGGGGCGAACGTCGTGGGTACGGAGTTGGCTCGCCAGGCCTTCTGGGAGCCCCTGATCGAGGTGATCGACTGGGCCTGGGACAACGTGACATCCACCCTGTGTTCGTGCCTCGCCACACACGCGGTGCTGCAGTTTCGCTACGGCCAGAAGCGCGTGCCGCAGCCGGCGAAGATCTGGGGAGTGTTCCCGCACCGGGTGGTGGATCCACGCCATCCGCTGGTGAACGACGTGAACACGCGCTTCGACGTTCCTCACTCGCGTTGGAATTCGGTGCTGCGCGAGCAGTTCGAGCTGGCAGGTCTGCGCATTCTGGTCGAGAGTGAGCAGGTCGGCGTACACCTGGCCACCAGCGCCGACGGCCTGCGATTCGTCTTCTTCCAGGGACACCCGGAGTACGACACGGTGTCGTTGCTGAAGGAGTACAAGCGCGAGGTGCTGCGCTACGGTCGGGGTGAAATCGACGACT
>JARRQB010000381.1:2047-3109 GCA_037382265.1 Gammaproteobacteria bacterium
GCCGGTGCACTACCTCGGCGATTACGAGCATACCCTGCTCGGCGAGCATCGCAGCCGCGTGCAGCAGGCACGGCGGAACGCCCGGCCCCAGCGAGAGTTTCCGGAGGTGCTGGTCGGCGGCCGACTCGACAATACCTGGCACGACACCGCCGAGGCGGTTGTCGGCAACTGGATGGGCTTGGTATACCAAGTGACACACCGGGAACGAGCCCGTCCGTTCATGGACGGCATCGACCCGAATGATCCGTTGCGCCTGGGCCCGCCGTCCTGACTTAGCCGTACGCGGCACGCCGGCTGGGTCCCAGACGTTTTCCGCTCGAGGAGGACAGGTTTTATGAAGACGACGTTGTTGGCGATGGTAGCCGTGGCTGGTGGCACCCTGAACGGTGCGGTGCTGGCCCAGCAAGCTTACGCACCCGGCGGGGACTACCCAGGTGCACCGGGCTTCGGCGAGATGCCTCCGGCCGGCTGGGGCTACGGCTACGGCGTCCCGATGGATTATTACGCGCCGCCCGGTTATGGCTATGGGCAGGCCGACGGCTACGGCCCGCCCGCCTGGGGCGGTGGGGGCTATGCGCCCGAGGCGTACCCGGGCGGCTTTGCGCCCTCCCGCGAGGCGATGGCCTACGGGGACGCGGCACCTTATCCCTACCACGGCATGCCCGGGCGCGGCCCTGCCGGCGGTTACCCCGAGGCCTATTACGGCACCCTTCCCGGCGGCTACGGCTATGGCTACGGCGATCCGGCAACGCCGGGTACGGACATGGGCGAGCGCTTCTTCGGCAGCGCGCCCGAGCAGTGGCCAGGCGAGCCGCGGGGTGGGTTTCCGGCCGCTGCCATGGGAGGCTACGGGGCTCCCACGGGTCCCTATCCGCCGGCCGGCTGGCGCGGGTACCGAGACGAGTTCGTGCCCCCGCCGCCGCCCGACTACGGTCGCCCCGTCGAGCGCGGGGCCGGCGCGCCCTATGCCCTGCCCGAGGGTGCTCCAGGCGAGCCAGGAGGGATGCCTCAGCCCTGGCTGAGCACCGAACCCGAGGGGATGCCGAGCGCGCCGCCGCCGGC
>JARRQB010000382.1:0-1923 GCA_037382265.1 Gammaproteobacteria bacterium
CGAGCAGCTGAGCATCCAGGGTGCACGCTGCATGGACTGCGGCATCCCCTTCTGCCACCAGGGCTGTCCGGTCAACAACATCATCCCGGACTGGAACGACCTGGTGTCAGAAGGGGATGCCGCAGTCCATGCAGCGTGCACCCTGGATGCTCAGCTGCTCGTCGCTCAACGGCAGGACGAACTCGCGGTAGTTGGTCACGCGGTCGGCGACCGGCGCGTAGGTCCGCTCCTGCCGTTCGTATTCTTTGAACCCCGTTGGTTTACCCATCGCTCGCTACCATTCCGCTGTCCGGTGCCGTCACGGCACGTCGTGTCAAAACAATACAAGCCCGACATCCGCGCGCCGAGGAGTGGGGCGGCTGCCCACTGGTAAGCACAACCGCCTCAAACCCAAACGTCATCGCGGCAAAGCCGCTCAACGCCTCTCTTGGCCCTAGGCGCTCACCGAAGCGGCTTCAAGCCGCCGAACGCTCCTCCTGCTGCGCCTGCATCTCCAGCAAGGCGCGGCGGTAATCGATCGGCATGACCTTGGTGAACTTGCTCAGCATGGTGTCCCAGTCCGCCAGAATGCGCCTGGCGACGGCCGAGTCCGTGTAGCGCAGGTGGGCTTCCAGCAGCTGGCGCAGCCGGATGGCGTCGAACCGCGTCATGTCGTGCGAGACGTTGACCATACCGTGCGCCTCGAGGTCGCCGCCCTGGTGGTCGAGTCGCTCCAGCGCCTCGTCCTCGGCCTTGACCGGCTCGAGTTCCACCATGGCCAGGTTACAGCGCTCCTCGAAGCCGCCGTCCTCGTCGAACACGTAGGCGATGCCGCCGGACATGCCGGCGGCGAAATTGCGCCCGGTCGAGCCGAGGCAGACCACGATGCCGCCGGTCATGTACTCGCAACCGTGGTCGCCGACGCCCTCGACCACCGCGGTCGCGCCCGAGTTGCGCACCGCGAAGCGCTCGCCGGCGACGCCGCGGAAGTAGCACTCGCCGCCGATCGCGCCGTACAGGACGGTGTTGCCCACGATGATGTTGTCCTCCGCGCGCTCGATCGCGGAGTCCCGCGGCGGGTAGATGATCAGCCGGCCGCCGGACAGGCCCTTGCCGACGTAGTCGTTGCCCTCGCCCGCCAGTTCGACCGTCACGCCGCGCGCCAGCCAGGCACCGAACGACTGGCCGGCGGTGCCGCGCGCACGTACGCGAATGGTGTCGTCGGGCAGTCCGGCGTGGCCGTAGCGCTCGGCGATGCGGCCCGAGAGCAGGGTGCCGAAGGTGCGGTTGTAGTTCTTGATGTCGATGTCGATCTCGACCCTGGTGCCGTCTTCCAGCGCCGGCCTGGCCCGTTCGATCAGCTGGTGGTCGATGGCCTTGTCGAGGCCGTGGTCCTGGGTCTCGCAGTTGAAGATGGCCACCCCCGGCGCCGCCCGCGGCTTGGTCAGCAGCCGGCTGTAGTCGAGCCCGCGCGCCTTCCAGTGCGCGATCGCCTTGCGCATGTCGAGGCGGTCGGACTGGCCGATCATGTCCTCGAAGCGGCGGAAGCCGAGCCTCGCCATGAACTCGCGGATCTGTTCGGCCACGAAGAAGAAGTAGTTGATGACGTGCTCTGGCTTGCCCATGAAGCGGCGGCGCAGTTCCGGGTCCTGGGTGGCGACGCCGACCGGACAGGTGTTCAGATGGCACTTGCGCATCATGATGCAGCCTTCGGCGATCAGCGGCGCGGTTGCGAAACCGAACTCGTCGGCGCCGAGCAGCGCGCCCACCACCACGTCGCGGCCGGTGCGCATGCCGCCGTCGACCTGCACGGCGATGCGCCCGCGCAACTGATTCAGCACGAGGGTCTGGTGGGTTTCCGCGAGACCGATCTCCCATGGCGAGGCTCGGCTTCCGCCGCTTCGAGGACATGATCGGCCAGTCCGACCGCCTCGACATGCGCAA
>JARRQB010000382.1:1955-3506 GCA_037382265.1 Gammaproteobacteria bacterium
ACCACCCCGACCTCGGAGACCAGCTTCACCGAGATGCGCGCTCTCGGGTTGACGTTCTTCAGGTCGTGGATCAGTTGCGCCCGGTCCTCGATCGAGTAGATGTCGTGGTGCGGCGGCGGCGAGATCAGACCGACCCCGGGGGTGGAGTGGCGCACGCGCGCGATCTGGGCGTTGACCTTGTGGCCGGGCAGCTGGCCGCCCTCGCCCGGCTTGGCGCCCTGGGCCATCTTGATCTGGATGTCGTCCGAGTTGACCAGGTACTCGGCGGTCACGCCGAAGCGGCCCGACGCCACCTGCTTGATGGCCGAGCGCTCGGGGTTGGGCGAACCGTCCGCGAGCGGCCGGAAGCGCTCGGGTTCCTCGCCGCCCTCGCCGGTGTTGGACTTGCCGCCGATGGCGTTCATGGCACGCGCCAGGGTCGAGTGCGCCTCGTGTGAGATCGACCCGAACGACATGGCACCGGTGGCGAAGCGCTTGACGATCTCCCTGGCGGGCTCCACCTCGTCGAGCGGCACCGGCTGTGCCGCCCACTTGAACTCCATCAGGCTGCGCAGCGTCATGATGCGCTCGCTCTGCGAATTCATGGCCTCGGAGTACTCGGCGAAGGTCTTCGGGTCGTTGCGCCGCACCGCATGCTGGAGCTTCTGGATGGTGTCCGGCGTCCACATGTGCGCCTCGCCGCGCAGCCGGTAGGCATAGTCGCCGCCGACGTCCAGGTGGCGCTTGTAGATCTCGGCTTCGCCGTAGGCGTCGCGATGCCAACGCACCGCCTCTTCGGCCACCTCGGCCAGACCGATGCCCTCGACCATGCTGGCGGTGCCGGTGAAGTACTTGGCGACGAAGCTGCTGGCCAGACCGACCGCATCGAAGATCTGCGCGCCGCAGTAGGACTGGTAGGTCGAGATCCCCATCTTGGACATGACCTTGAGCAGACCCTTGCCGACCGCCTTGATGTAGCGCTTCTGCGCCTCCTTGTAGCTCAGTCCCTCGTCGAGCTCGGGCAGGATGTGCTGGATGGTCTCGAACGCGAGATACGGGTTGACCGCCTCGGCGCCGTACCCGGCCAGCGTCGCGAAGTGGTGCACCTCGAGTGCGGCGCCGGTCTCCACTACCAGGCCCGACTCGGTGCGCAGCCCCTGCCGAATCAGGTGGTGGTGCACCGCGGAGGTGGCGAGCAGCACCGGGATCGGGATGTGGTCGGCGTCGACGTCGCGATCGGACAGGATGAGAATGTTGTAGCCCTCGCGCACCGCCGCCTCCGCGGCACGGCACAGCGCCGCCACGGCGCGTTCCATGCCCGGCGCACCGTCCTTGGCGGCGTAGGTCACCGGCAGCGTCTTGGTGCGGAAAGCGCCGCCCGAGGTGTCCTCGATGTAGCGCACGCGCTCCAGGTCCTCGTTGGTCAGGACCGGCTGGCTGACCTCGAGCCGCATGTTGGTGCCGCCGCTGCCGAGGCCCAGCAGGTTGGGCCGCGGGCCGATCAGCGACACCAGGGACATAACGATCTCCTCGCGGATCGGGTCGATCGGCGGGTTCGTCACTTGCGCGAAG
>JARRQB010000383.1:0-3275 GCA_037382265.1 Gammaproteobacteria bacterium
GTGCCCCGAGTGCTTTTCCAGTTTGCCCTCGAAGCGCTCGAACAGCGTGAAGGCATCGGCCGTGGCGCCGGCGAAGCCCGCCAGGACCTGGTCCTTGTACAGGCGGCGCACTTTGCGCGCATTGGCCTTCATGACCGTGTTGCCGAGCGTGACCTGGCCGTCGCCGCCCATGACGACGAGGTTGCCGCGCCGGACCGAGCAGATGGTGGTGCCGCGATACTGTTCCACGATGGGCTCCTTGAGGGCGTTGCGGGCGGCCGTGGCCGTCCCGGTTCATGCCTGCTAGGTGGGGATACGGGGGGACCATTACAACCGGACTGTCGACAGGCGCCGCGGCGGTGGGCAGAATCATTTGCCAATGATCGCGGAATTCTTCATCGCCCTCCTCACGGCGGGGCTGCCGGTCGGTGCCACGGCTTTCGCTCTTACCTGGTGGGCGCTGCGCAACGGCTACGTGGGGGAAGTCCAGGGCGTGCGCGACATCGAGCGTGAGGTCAAGCGCCTGGCCAGGGACAAGGAGCGCCGGCGCCGGGCGGACCCGGTGCAGCGCAAGTGGCTCAAGCTCGGCGGAGGATTCTACGGCGTGGTCGCGATGCTGACGC
Source organism: Gammaproteobacteria bacterium (assembly GCA_037382265.1). Taxonomy (GTDB): domain Bacteria; phylum Pseudomonadota; class Gammaproteobacteria; order Chromatiales; family Chromatiaceae; genus JARRQB01. Next base: position 603 of record JARRQB010000383.1, read on the forward strand.
TCGTCGTGATCGAGGCCGGTGACCTGTGGAATTTCCTGCGCTCCTTCGACGGCCTGGCGGCGTTCTTCAATCGCCTTTCGCTCGACCTGCTGGTCGGGCTTCTCGTCGAGGCGATCAAGAACACGTTTCTCGCCATCGCCTGGCCGGTGTACTGGATGGACAGCCTGGAGATGCACAACCTGGGCGCCTGGCTGCTGGCGGCGTGGCTTGGCTACTGGGGCGGCAGTGCGCTGGCCAGCCGGCTCTTTCGGAAACGGCTGGACGATCGGGGCTGACCGCCGTCAGCCGGGGGCGTCAGCGGCGCTTCTTTTTCTTGGCCCGCGGATGCGCCTTGTCGTAGACCCGCGCGAGGTGCTGGAAATCCAGGTGCGTGTAGACCTGCGTGGTCGATATGTCGGCGTGGCCGAGCAGTTCCTGGACCGCGCGCAGATCCCCTGACGACTCCAGCAGGTGGCTGGCGAAACTGTGCCGCAGCAGGTGTGGATAGACCCGTTGCGGCAGACCCTGCCGGTGCGCCCAGTGCCGGATGCGTGCCTGGATCGTGCGTACCGAGATCGGGTTGCCGCGCTGGCTGACGAATACGACGGGCTGCTCGAAACCGGCGAAATTGCCGCGCACGCGCCGCCAGGCCTCCAGCGCGCGGACCGCGTAGGCGCCGATCGGCACGAGGCGGGTCTTGCGCCCCTTGCCGGTCACGCGGACCAGCCCGGACGCGGTGTCGATCTGGTCCCATCGCAAGCCGGCCAGCTCGCTGAGGCGCAGGCCGGAGGAATAGAACAGCTCGAGGATGGCCTTGTCGCGGATCGCCAGCGGCGTGTCCGCCTTGAAATCGAGCAAGTGGGCCACGGCGTCGGTGTCCAGGCGGTGGCGTCGTGCGATCAGGTCGCGCACCTGGTGCTCGGCGAGCTTCCCCGCATCGTCGATCCCGAGCCGGGCGAGTTCGGCGGCGAGCGTATCGAGGTCGCGCCGGTAGGCGGACACGGTGTTCGGCGACAAGCGGCGTTCGTTCGCCAGGTGGTCGAGGAACTCCGCGCGGTGGTCCATGCCCGGGCCGTCAGGCCGAGCGGCGCTGGGCTTCCGGGCGACCCTGGGCCAGGCGGGCGGAAATGACTTCGGCCAACAGGCCGAGGAACAACGTGCCCATGCCCGGGAAGAAGCGGTCGTCGTCGCTGCTGCCGAGCGCCATCAGGCCGTCGCGGCCCCGTTCGCCGAGCGGCACGAGAGCGGTCGATTTGACGGCCTCGGCCCGTGCGCCGAACAGGAACTGCATCTTGCCGCGGCTGATGCGGCCGCACAGGGGTTGCCCGTCGTCGAGCAGTGCGCGGAACGGGTCCAGCGCGCTGTCGTCGCGGATGACGGCGGTCACGGCGGCGTCGCCGGCCTCGGCGGCCACCGACGGGTCGAACAGCAGGATCGACAGGACGTCGATATCGAAATCGTCACGCAAGGACTGTTCCAGACCCTCGAAAAAGCCGCGCCGGTCTTCGATCGGCAGCAGGCGCAGGGTCAGCGCGTGCAGGCGGGCCATCAGTTCCTCGTTTTCCGCCGCGACGCGCACCAGGCGATTCAGCCGGGCCCGCAAATCCTCGTTGGCGGCGCGCAACTGCTCGACCTGGCGTTCGATCAGCGAAACCGCCGGGCCGGTGCCGTGCTGCAATTCGAGCTGTTCCAGCAGATCCGGATGCCGGATCAGGAAGTCGGGGTACTTGCGGAGATACTTGGCGACAACGTCCTTGAGAGCGGTTTTGTCGTCACTCATTCATGATCCCTCTGAAAACGTGTTCGGCCGGTCCCTTCATGGCGACCGGGGCGCCGTTCCCGGGCCACTTTATCACAAGACGACCGCCCGGGAGAAAGACCTCGACCCGCTCGTCGACGAGGCCGAAACGACTCAGGATGGCGACCGCCGCGCAGGCGCCGGAACCGCAGGCCAGCGTCTCGCCCGCACCGCGCTCGATCACGCGCAGGCGGATCGCGTCGCGGCCCAGCACCTCGGCAAAACCGGCGTTGACGCCCTCCGGAAACGCCTCGTGGCGGCCGAGCCACGCGCCGATGGCGGGAATTTCGGCCGCGTCGATGGCGTCGCTCAGCGACAGGGCGTGCGGGTTGCCCAAAGCGACCGCACCGAATTCCAGCGGGCCCCAGGGCGAATCGAGGCGGTAGCGGCCGTCGTCCGCATCCAGCGTCAGCGGCACCCGCGCCGCGGTGAAGTCCGGCGTGCCGAGATCGAGTTCGTATTCGCCGTCGTCGCAGCGCCGTACGGCGACCAGGCCGGACGGGCTCTCGAGCGTGAACGGACGGCCGGGGTATTCGCCGTTTCGCTCGATGTACAGCGCGACGCAGCGCGCTCCGTTGCCGCACTGGCCGGCGCGCGTGCCGTCGGCGTTCCAGATTTCATAGCGCAGCAGGTGGGCGGCATCGGACGATTCATGCAGCAGCAGGACCTGGTCGCAGCCGACGCCCAGGTGGCGGTCGGCCAGCGCCCGGATCCGGGACGCGTCGGCGGTGTAGGTTTCGCGCCGCAGGTCGATCAGCACGAAGTCGTTACCGGCGCCGTGCATCTTGTGGAATTCGCAGCGCACCGGGACGTGCTTCGAGTCCGGCGGCATCAGGTTTGGCCGCGGCCGTCGGCGTCCTCGTCGTCGGCGGCTTCGTCGCTGTCGGTCGCTGCAG
>JARRQB010000384.1:0-3448 GCA_037382265.1 Gammaproteobacteria bacterium
GTTATCTGGGCGAGCTGCGTGCGCTGTGCGATCGTTTCGGCTGGCTGATGATGCTGGACGAGATACAGACCGGCATGGGACGCACGGGACGCTGGTTCGCTCATCAGCACGCCGGCATCGTTCCCGACGTGATGACGCTCGCCAAGGGACTGGGCAACGGCGTACCGATCGGCGCGTGCCTCGCCAGGGGCCAGGCGGCGGAAATCTTTCAACCCGGCAACCACGGCTCCACCTTCGGCGGCAATCCGCTCGCAGCCAGCGCGGCACTGGCCGTCGTGCAAACATTGGAGCAACAGGACCTGATGAGCAACGCCTCCGCCATGGGAACACTGCTCATCGACGGCCTGCGCGGCCGCCTCGAAAGTCTGACTGGCGTGGTGTCGATCCGGGGCAGTGGCCTGATGCTGGGCATAGAGCTCGACAGGCCCTGCGGCGTGCTGGTGCAACGGGCACTGGAACGGCGTCTGCTCATCAACGTCACCGCCGAGACCGTGGTGCGCCTGCTGCCGCCGCTGACCCTCGACCCGGCGCAGGCCGAAGTCATCGTGACAACGGTCAGCGATCTGATCGAGCAGTTCCTGGATCACAAGGAATGAGCCCCAGACATTTTCTCACGCTGCTGGACCTTTCGCCCGACGAGCTGCGTGCGCTGATCGCGCGGGCCGGGGTGCTCAAACAGTGGCAGCAGGAGGAGCGCATCTTCGAGCCTCTCAAACACCGGATACTGGCCATGGTGTTCGAGAAATCCTCCACCCGCACGCGCGTCTCGTTCGAGAGCGGCATGGTGCAGCTCGGCGGGCACGCCATGTTCCTGTCGCCGCGCGACACCCAGATCGGGCGCGGCGAGCCGCTGGAGGACAGCGCGCGGGTACTGTCGCGCATGGTCGACGCCATCATGATCCGCACCTTCGAGCAGGAAAAGGTGGAACTGCTGGCCCGTTTCTCGGTGGTGCCGGTCATCAATGCGCTCACCGACCGCTATCACCCCTGTCAGCTGCTGGCCGACATGCAGACCTGGTTCGAACACCGCGGCGACATCGCCGGTGCACGCGTCGCCTTCATCGGCGATGGCAACAATATGTGTCACTCCTACATCAATGCAGCGCGGCAGTTCGGCTTCGAGCTGCACGTCGCCACACCGCCAGGCTACGAACCCGAATCCGCGATCGTCGCCACTGCTGGCGAACGCGTACACCTCAGCAACGACCCGGCGAGCGCCGTGCGGCACGCCAACCTGGTTGTCACGGACGTTTGGGCGAGCATGGGACAGGAGGACGAGCAGACCAGTCGCCAGCAAGCCTTCGCCGGATTCCAGGTCGACCCCGGATTGATGGCGCAGGCTGATCGCGACGCCCTGTTCATGCACTGCCTGCCCGCCCACCGCGGTGAGGAGGTCGCAGCCGAGGTCATCGACGGCAGGCAGAGCGTGGTATGGGATGAAGCGGAAAACCGCCTGCACGCCCAGAAGGCGCTGCTGGAATTTCTGCTCGCCGCACCGTAGCCGCAGCCAGGGCCTGTGCAACGCCGTGAGGGCCGCCTCAGCGAGCTGTGCAGAACTTCTCTAGGTGTCCGCCTGCTGGTCGACGCGCGTGTGGCGCACGTCCTTGCCCTTGACCAGATAGATCACGTATTCGCAGATGTTGCCGGCGCGGTCCCCGATGCGCTCGATGGCGCGCGCGGCGAACATGGCCTGCAGCACGCTCGGAATCGACGATGGATCCTCCATCATGTAGGTCATCAGCTCGCGCATCAGCGATTCGTACTCGCGATCGACAAAGCGGTCCTCACTCCAGACCTGCACCGCTTTGGCGGTGTCCAGATGGGCGAAGGCGTCCAGCGCCCCGTTCACCATGCCGCGCACGTGCTGACCGAGGCCGTATATCTGGGTGAACAGGCGCAAGGCGCCCAGTACCAGGTTGCACTCTTCGTCGATGGAGACTTCCATGGCGTTGACGCGAAAGTCGTTCTCGATCACGCTGGCGGCGAGGCGCGCGTCCTGGCACTGCAGCGAAGTCATGGCGTCCTGCAACTGCTGCTCGACCAATCCCCCCATGGCCAGCACGCGGTTGCGGATATCCTCCAGCTCCTCGTTGTAGCGCTTGGAAATATGGTGACCCAGATCTAAGGTATCCATTTACACCCCCATTCACCCGCCGCGACATTCGATGTGTCGCCGGTCATCTTCCCGCTCGCTCGGCTATAGCCCCTGTCAGCTGGGCCATGCTCGCTGGCCCGTCCTGCGTATGACCGCAGTTCAGACGCAAATACGCCCGACGCTGGCAACGTTGCACGACACTCACCAGCGGCACCGCTGCGCGGGTCGCAAACCTGCTGCGGTCAAGCCTGAACCGATGGCGGCGCAGCGCTTGCCACTGCGCGGCCGCCAGCCGCTGCGCCCCACGCGCAGCCGGTTGGAACGATGCAGAAGCCGTCGGCGGTGCGCGCGCCCGTCGCAGGATAGCACTCGGGACTGCGAAGCTTCTACGATACTGCCGAGACGCCCGTGCGCGCCTCGCTCGGGGGCTGCGCTTCGAGCGCCTCGCCGGCACAGGCGACGGCACGTTGCGCCGGGAACTGGCAGGTGAACAGGCTGCCCTCTCCCGGTTCACTGGCGACCCGCAGCTGCGCCTCGTGCCTGAGCAACACATGCTTGACGATCGCCAGACCCAGTCCGGTGCCGCCACTGGCACGCGAACGGCCGGTATCGATGCGATAGAAACGCTCGGTCAGCCGCGGCAGGTGGTAGGCGGCGATGCCCACGCCGGTGTCCTCGACGGAAAACACCGGCCCCTCGTCAACCGCCTTCCAGCGCACGCTGATGCACCCATCGGCAGGCGTGTAGCGCACGGCGTTGAACACCAGATTGGAAAACGCGCTGTACAGCTCGGGCTCGCGCCCCTTCAGGCACAGACCGGGGTCCAGCTCCAGCGCGAAGCGGTGCTGCTGTTCGGCGCTCAACTCGCGGGCCTGGGCAACGATCGACTCGACCAGTCGCGCGACATGCACCGGTTCGCTGTCCATCACCGGTGCCTCCGACTCCAGGCGCGACAGCAGCATCAGGTCGTCCACGATGCGCGCCATGCGTTCGGTCTGACGATGCATACTGCGCAGTTGGCCGCCGTACTCGGTTTGCAATTCCGGAGCCTCCATCAGGGCCTCCAGGTAGCCCGCCACGACGGTCAACGGAGTGCGCAATTCGTGCGAGGCGTTGGCCACGAAATCGCGCCGCGTCCGCTCCAGTGCCTGGGTGCGGGTGATGTCGCGGGCGATCACCAGGCGGCGATCACCGGAGTACGGGATCACGCGCACGCGCAGCGTAATCGACTCATCAACCGGCGCGGGCATTTCGACATAGGATTCGTAGTCGCCGCTGTGCAGATAGGCAACGAAGGCCGGATGGCGCAGCAGATTGCTGATACGCTGACCGCTGTCGCGCGGGGACTCGAAG
>JARRQB010000385.1:0-1871 GCA_037382265.1 Gammaproteobacteria bacterium
GAGCGTTTCGCGCAGGACTGGCTGCGGCCGAAGACGGAAATTCCCGGGCTCTACCTGGCCGGCCAGGATGTGGTCAGCTGCGGCGTGGTCGGGGCGATGGTCGGCGGCCTGCTGGCGGCTGTGCAACTCGGTGGCCTGAAAGGCTGGCGGCTGGCGCGCGAAATGTTCACCTGACCGCCACGGCGCGGTCATCCTGTCGGGCCTGAAGGCCCTTCCACAGGCAGGGATTTCCGATTCTGGCACGCAGCCATTATCATTCGCGACTGGTCCATCGAGCCGCGCAGGCGGCGGAAAGGCTTCATGAGTACGCGAAAACTCGTCACCCACCTTATCGCCGCCGCGCTGTGCCTGGGCCCCGTGTCCGGCAACGCGCTCGCATCCGGGATTGCCGATACGATCTACCGCGGCGGACCGATATTGACCATGGCCGATGCCGCGCCGCGCGCCGAGTCGGTCGCAGTGAAGGACGGCCGCATCCTCGCCGTCGGCCCGGCGGACGCGGTCGAGACCTTCCGCGGCGCGGCGACAAAGACGGTCGAACTGGATGGTCGTGCACTGCTACCCGGCTTCGTCGACAGCCACGGTCACGTGGTGATGGGCGGCCTGCAGGCGCTGGCGGCCAACCTGCTGTCGCCGCCGGACGGTGAGGTGAAGGACATCGCCAGCCTGCAGAAAACGCTGCGCGACTGGGTAGCGGCAAATCCCGAGGCCGGGAAACCGGGCGGCATGATCATCGGTTTCGGCTACGATCCGGCCCAGCTGACCGAACTGCGCCACCCGACGCGCGACGACCTCGACCGCGTTTCCACCGATGTACCGGTCATCACGATCCACCAGTCCGGGCATTTTGGGGCGTTGAATTCCAAGGCGCTCGAACTGGCCGGGCTGAGCGGCGAGACCCCGGATCCGGCCGGCGGGATCATTCGCCGGCAGGCAAACGGCGAGCCGGACGGCGTACTCGAGGAGAACGCGTTTCTCGGCGCGCTGGCTGGTCTGTTCAAGGGCTTGCGGCCCGAGCACTTCGAGGCCTTCGCGCGCGCCGGCGGCAAGCTCTGGGCGCGCTACGGCTACACCACCGCGCAGGAAGGGCGCGCGATGCCGGATACCGTGGCGATCGCGCGCAAGGTGGGCGCGGAAGGCGGATTCGACATCGACATCGCGATCTACCCCGACGTCCTGGTCGACCGCGAGTTCATCGCCGCCAATGTCTCCGATACCTACGAGAACCGCGTACGCGTGGCCGGCGCCAAGCTGACCGTCGACGGCTCGCCGCAGGGCTTCACGGCTCTGCGCGACCGGCCCTACTACGACCCGGTCGGGCATTATCCGCCGGGCTACGCCGGCTATCCCGCGGCCACGATGGATCAGGTCGTCGAAACCGTCGACTGGGCCTTCGCCAACGGTATCCAAATCATCACGCACGCCAACGGCGAGGGCGCTTCCGACATGCTGATCGCCGCAATCGACGCGGCGGTGAAGAAGCACGGCCCCGGTGCGCGGCCAGTCCTGATTCACGGCCAATTCCTGCGCGAAGACCAGGTCGACGCGATGCAGCGGCTGGGCATCTTTCCCTCGCTGTTCCCGATGCACACCTTTTACTGGGGCGACTGGCACCGCGACCACACGGTCGGGCCGGTCAACGCCGACGACATCTCGCCGACCGGCTGGGTTCGGACCCGCGGCATGATGTTCGGCACGCACCACGACGCGCCGGTCGCGTTTCCCGACAGCATGCGGGTGCTCGACGCCACCGTCACGCGGCGCTCCCGTTCCGGCGACATCATCGGCCCGGCGCAGCGCGTCGACGTGATGACCGCGCTCAAGGCGATGACCATCTGGCCGGCCTGGCAACACTTCGAGGAGGACGACAA
>JARRQB010000385.1:1892-3384 GCA_037382265.1 Gammaproteobacteria bacterium
TCGTGATCCTGTCGGGCGATCCCACCGCCATCGACCCCGAGAAGCTCGACACGCTGAAGGTGCTGCAGACGGTCAAGGCGGACCGCGTCGTCTACGCGGCGGATTGAACGCTGGCCGGGACGCCGGTCGGGCCTGAAGACCCTCCCACAGAGCCGCGGTTTTTTTGTGGGAGGGGCTTCAGCCCCGACAAGGGGGTCGCGGCGGGCGATATTCCCGTCCGGCCTGAAGGCCCTCCTGAAGGAGGGTTGGCCGGGATCCACTCAAGCCCTGACGACGATCTCGTGGGCGCGGACCTTGCCGGACTTGCCCTTGAGGCTGAGTTCGTGGCTGCGGATGGGCTCGAAGGACCCGGGCGGCAGGCTCTGTACCACGTAGTCGGAAACGAGCAGGTCGGAACCCGTATCCCGAGTTGCTGACTCGAGCCGGGCCGCGACGTTTACGGTGTCGCCGATCGCCGTGAACTGGCGCTTGAGCGGAAAGCCGAGTTCGCCCGTTACCATCGGGCCATGGGCGATGCCGATGCCAAGACGGAACTCCCCACCCAGGTAATCCGCGAGGTAGCGATTGACGGCCGGCAGCCTGGCCAGCATGTCCCGCGCAGCGCGCACCGCGTTGAGGCACGTGGTCTCCGCCGATTCACCGCGCAGGCCGAAAATCGCCATCAGGTTGTCGCCGATGTACTTGTCGACGTAACCGTCGTGGTCGTCGACGGCCTGGCCGAGGTGCCGGAACAGCAGGTTGAGCGCATGGATCACGTCGTACGGCAGGTGGCTTTCGGCAAACCCGGTAAAACCCCACAGGTCGGTAAACAGCACCGCGCCCATGATTTCCTCGCCGGCGTCGCCCAGGGAATCGGCGAGCGCCATCTCGATGTCGGTCTCGTCGCGCACCAGGCGCTTGAGGGTGACGTCACCCATCACACGCGTCTGGCAGGCCAGTCGGATTTCCGGGTAAAAGCCCTTGCGCGCCGCCATCCGTTGCTCGAGCGCGTTGCGCGGTATGCAGTTCTCGAGCCCGTCGATGATCATCACCCGGCAGGTGGAGCACCTGGCCCGGCCGCCGCATTCGCTGACGTGGGCGATCCCGTTCGCGCAGGACGTCTCGAGGATCGTCTGCGTCGGCGGCGCCGTGACGGTCTTCTCACCGAGGTAGTCGATCCGGATCCGTTCGGCGACCGCCTCGGCGTCGGGCGGGTCGACGATTTTCGAACGCCGTGCGCGGTGGCCGATAAAGCGCTCGAGGTAGCGGTCGCGGTCCGGCACGGCTCGCCCTAGGGCCTTTGCGCGTCGCGCTTCGCCTTGAACTCGCTGCCTTCCTTCCAGTTCGGCCAGGCGTCGTCGTTGGCGACTTCCAGGCCGGTGCGGAAGAAGGCTTCCATGTCTTCCATGGCGCCCTCGACGTTCCAGCTCAAGTCGTACTCGTCGGACACGCGGTGGTAGTGGTCGCGGTTGTATTCCATGGATTTCTCCATGCCGTAGGCCACGCCCTTCTC
>JARRQB010000386.1:0-4159 GCA_037382265.1 Gammaproteobacteria bacterium
GCGGCGCACGGTGGCCGGCGGCAGACGATGCACGGTGGCCGCCCCCAGGGGCGCGGCGGCCGCGCTGGCCACGGCGATGCCCGCGAACGCGGGCAGGTGCACGTAGCCGAGCGCACCCTCGGGCAGGCCGCCGTCCAGCCCGAGCAGCACGAACGCCAGCGAACCCGCGATCGCGATCGGGTAGCCGCAGGCCGCCGAGGACGCGACCGCGTTCTGCGCGCGGATTCCGTGCCACAACTGCCACGGCCCGGTCAGTGCGCCGCCGCCGATGCCGATCAGGCTCGAAATCCCGCCGATCAGCAGCCCGACCCCGCTGACGGCGGGCTGGCCGGGCAAGGGCTTTTCGCCCGCCGGCTTGCGGCCCAGCACGAGTTGCAGGCCGGCCAGGATCGCGAACACGCCGACCACGCGGACCAGCGCCGCGCCGTCCAGGAAGTCGGCCAGTACGGCGCCCAGCACGGCGCCGACGACCAAGCCCGGGGCCAGCGCCCGGACCAGCGACCAGCGGATCGCGCGCTTGCGATGATGAGCCAGGATGGAACTCGCCGAGGTGACCAGCATCGTGCCGAGCGAGGTCGCAACCGCCATGTGCACGGCGAACGGCGCCGTTTCGGGGTTCTGCAGGAACAGCCAGGTCAGGGTCGGCACCACGACGAAACCGCCGCCGATGCCGAGGAAGCCGGCCAGGTAGCCGGCCAGCAGGCCGATCGCGAGGTAGGCCAGGATCACGCGAACGCGCTCCGGCCCGCTTGCTGAGTCCGGGTCAGTTGCCTATTCTGTCGGTCATGACCCCCGCCCGTCGTCACGCTCGCGCCTCGCTCCTGCCTGCCCGGGGACTGTGGTTCGTTCATGACCGCCAGTGTACTGCCCGGCGCGCCCGCCGCACAGGCCTGGTGACCCTGCTCCTGCTCATCCTCGCCAGCGGGCCGCTCGGCTTCCTGGCGGCCCACGCCGACTGGGCCTTCGCCGAGGGCCTCGAGACGGCCTGGCTGCGGACCCTGGGCGAGCGCGCCCGCTGGGACGAACTGCTGCGCCACGGCGCCGGCTCGAAGGACACGGAGGTGCGCTGCCATTCGGCCCGCGCCCGTATCGCCCGTGGCCTGACCGGGGACCTGCTGGCCGAGGCGCGCATGCTGTGGACGGTCGGCACGTCCCAGCCCGACGCCTGCGATCCGGTGTTCGACTGGCTGCGCGACCAGGACGGCATCGATTCCGGCCTGGCCTGGGAGCGCATCGGGCGCGCCATGGAGGCCCGCGAACGGCGCCTGACGCGGTACCTTGCGCGGTACCTCGATGCGGATGACCGCGTCTGGGCCGACCGCTGGTACCAGCAGGATCGCGGCGGGTACCGGCGCCTCGCCGCGGCGCGCGACTGGTCCGACACCGAACACGCACGGCAGATCGTCGATTACGGCCTGCGGCGGCTGGCCCGCGGCGACCCGGACCGCGCCTGGGAAACCTTCGGCGAGCTGCGCGACAGGTTTTCCTGGAGCGCCGCGGAACTTGGCGGCATCGTGGCTGAACTGGCGCTATGGTCCGCGGTCGAGCGGGTCCCCGACACGCCGCAGCGGATGGCTGCCGTGCCGCCGGCCTGGCGCGACGGCCGCCTGTACGAGTGGTGGGCGCGCTACGGCATCGCCACGGGCGACTGGGCGGCGTTGCGCGACACGCTCGCCGGCATGCCCTCCGAGCAGCGCGACGACGCCCGCTGGCGCTACTGGGCGGCCCGGGCGCTGCTGGAAACGGGCGCCGTGGACGAGGGCCGGTCGCAGCTCGCCAAGCTGGCGCGCGAGGCCCAATTCTACGGTTTCCTGGCGGCCGACCTGCTCGGGCAGCCGTACTCGATCTGCCCGCTCGACCCGCAGGTCGGGGCCGACGAGGTGGCGAGGCTCGATGCCCGCCCGAACATCGCCCGTGCGCTGGAACTGCAGCGGGCCGGGCTGCCCGACTGGGCGCGCCGCGAATGGAACCGCGCGGTGGGCGGACTGGACCGCGGCGGCCTGAGGGCCGCGGCCGCGGTGGCGACGCGCGAGGGTTGGCCGGACCGGGCGATCGCGGCATTGGGCAACAGCGGCGATTTGCGCTGGTACGCCTGGCGCTTTCCCGACGCCTTCGGCGAACTGGTCGCGGCCGAAGCCGACCGAAACCGACTCGACGAGGCCTGGGTGCGCGGCCTGATGCGTTCGGAAAGCGCACTGGCCGCAGATGCGATCTCCCCGGCCGGCGCGCGCGGCCTGATGCAGCTCACGCCCGCCACGGCGCGGGCCCTGGCACGCCGGCACGGCCTGCACTACGCGGGCCGCGATCAGCTGCTGCAACCGGCCGACAACATCCGCTTCGGCACCGTCTACCTGCGCGAATTGCTGGATCGCTTCGACGGCAACCCGGTCCTGGCCGCCGCGGCGTATAATGCCGGTCCACGAGCGGTCGAGCGCTGGCTGAGCGAGGCGCATCCGGCGGACCCGGTTGCCTGGATCGAGACCTTGCCCTATTTTGAAACCCGGGAGTACGTGCCGCGGGTGCTCGCCTTCACGACGCTGTACGACTGGCGTCTCGATCGCCCGGTGACGCGCGTGTCGGCGCGCATGCCCCCGCTGGGCCCGGCGCCGCAACCGCTGGTGCAGACCGTGCCGGTCGCCGAAGTCGTCTGGCCACGAGTGCCTGGCCTACACGCGCTACAAGCCCGGCTGCCGCGAGCTGGCGCTGCTGCCGCGCGTGACGATCCGGCAAGCGGACATCTTCGACGACGAGCGCCTGCGCGAGGGCATGGAGGGCGTCGACGCGGTGGTCAACATGACCGGCATCCTGAACGAGAAAGGCCGCAAGGGAGCCGGCTTCCGTCACGTCCACGTCGAAGGGGTCGAAAAACTGCTGGCCGCGGCACAGGCTGCCGGTGTGAGGCGATTCGTACACGTCAGCGCCCTGGGCGCCGGCGAGGGGCGCAGCCACTACCAGGTCACCAAGGGCGAGGCCGAGGAACGGATCCGCTCCGCGCCGGGCCTCGACTGGACGATCTTCCGGCCGTCGGTGATCTTCGGTTACGGCGATGCCTTCTTCAACCGCTTCGCGAGCCTGCTCAAACTGGCGCCGGTGATGCCGCTGGCCTGCCCCGACGCCCGCTTGCAGCCGGTCTGGGCCGATGACGTCGCGGCCGCCATCCGGGTCGCGCTGGAAAACGACGCCACCATCGGGCACACCTACCCGCTGGTCGGGCCGCGCGAGTACAGCCTGCGCGAACTGGTCGAATTCACGGCCCGTACGGCCGGCCTCAAGCGGCGCATCATCGGTTTGCCGGACGGGCTGGCCCGCCTGCAGGCCGCAGTGCTGGACTTCGTTCCGGGCAAGCCGTTCTCGACCGACAATTACCTGTCCCTGCAGACCCCGAACACGAGCACTGAAAACGGCTTGCCGGAGCTCGGCATCAAGCCGCATTCCATCGAGAGCGTGGTGCCGCGTTACCTGGCCGGGCGGAGTCCGCGCCAGCAGCGTCTCGACGCCGCCCGGCGGCGCATGCACGCCTGACGTGACGTACCGGGTGTACCTGGTCGGCGGCGCGGTGCGCGATGCACTGCTCGGCCGGGAGCCCCTTGAGAACGACTGGGTGGTGGTCGGCGGCAGTCCGGACGAGTTGCTGGCCGAGGGGTTTCGGCAGGTCGGTGCGGATTTCCCCGTGTTCCTGCACCCGGAGACCGGCGAGGAATACGCGCTCGCGCGCAAGGAGCGCAAAACCGGTCCCGGCTATCACGGCTTCGCAGTCGATTTCGATCCGGGCGTCACGCTCGAGGAAGACCTGCAGCGGCGCGACCTGACCATCAACGCGATGGCCCGCGACGCGCAAGGCCGCGTGATCGACCCCTACGGCGGGACCCGGGACCTCGAGCGCCGCATCCTGCGCCACGTCTCGCCGGCCTTCCGCGAGGACCCGCTGCGCATCCTGCGCGTTGCGCGGTTCGCGGCGCGCTTCGCCGACCTCGGCTTCCGGGTTCATCCCGATACGCTGCGGCTGATGGAGGAGATGACGGCCTCGGGCGAACACGAACACCTGGCGCCGGAACGCGTCTGGGCCGAGATCGCGGGCGCGATGGACACGAAGCAGCCGTCGGTCTTCGTCTCGGTGCTGCGTGACTGTGGGGCGCTGGCGGTCATCCTGCCCGAGGTC
>JARRQB010000387.1:0-2723 GCA_037382265.1 Gammaproteobacteria bacterium
GGCGCGCCGTAATCTGGGTCGGTCATCTCCTAAAGCGCTCCCGCCGTAGTTGGAATGTCGCCCAACGCCCCGCGCGCGCGCAGCGCGTGCAGGTCGACGCCCGCCTGTTCGGGGGGCAGCATGCGGGCGATCTGCAGCGGCCGCTTGTGGCGGTCGGCACGGAACCTGGCGAGGTCGAGCGGCCGCGGGTCGTCGAGGTTCTGGCCCTGGTAGCGTACCACGAGGACGCGCGGGCGCAGGCGCTCGGCCTCGTTGGTCTCCAGCACCACGCACACGAAGCCGTTGTTGAGCTCGACCACGCTGCCGGGCGGGAAGATGCCCACGGCCTGGACGAACCTGGTCACGAGGTCGGGGTCGTAGCGGGTGCCGCGGCTGGCGTTGAGGATGCGCAGGGCGTCGAGGCTGGTGCGCGCGTCGCGGTAGACGCGGTCGGAGGTGATGGCGTCGAAGGCGTCGGTGATGGCGACGGCCTTGGTCCACTCGCTCATGGCGTCGCCGGTCGTCCCGCGCGGGTAGCCCGAGCCGTCGATCGCCTCGTGGTGGCCGAGCGCGACGTCGAGCGAGGCCAGCGGCATGCCGGAGCTCGCCATCAGCACGTCGCGGCCGTAAGTGGTGTGGCGCTTCATGACCTCGAACTCGTCGTCCGTGAAGCGGCCCTCCTTGTTCAGAATCTCGTCGGGGATCAGCACCTTGCCGATGTCGTGCAGCAGGGCACACATGCCCAGTTCGACCAGCTTCTCGCGTTCCAGGTCCATGCGCCGACCGAGCGCCAGGGTCAGGATGGCGACGTTGAGGCTGTGCTCGGCGGTGTAGGCGTCCTTGTTGCGCAGGTTGGTGAGCAGCAGCAGTGCGTCGGGGCTGCGCAGGATGCTGTCGACGCAGGACTCGACCGCGCTCTTGGTGGCGGGGGTGTCGATGGCCGTCGAGCACCGACTTGGTCAGCCGCGAACTGTCCTCGTAGGTGCGGTGGGCGGTGAACAGTTCGCGTTCGACCGGCGCCTTCTTCTTGATGCGGGTGATGGTGGCGCCGCCCGCCGCGCCGGCCTTGCGCTTGGCGTTGGTGTACTCGACGGTGCTCTCGATGTCGATGTACACCGAGTCGCACAGCCCGCGGACCAGTTCGAGCTCGTCCTCCGACTCGATGACGAAGCCCTGGAACAGGAAGGGTGTGCCCTCCCACGGGCGGTCCAGTTCCATGACCCGCATGCCGACGCGCAGGTCCGCCACGGGGAGGTGGACCCGCTTCGAGCTCTTGTAGGACAGGACGGGCTTGTTCACTGACGACATCACCGCGCGCACTACTTCACCGAGGGTCCGGAGCCCTCTGCACGGGTATCGGCCGTGGTCCCGCCTACCTGAGGTGCCTGTCCGGGAAGCGCGAACCGCTCAACGCACCACCCGAAACACGCCGCCGCGGCGCGGGTCGCCGGCGCCGTCGAAGCCGCGGCCGTCGCGCACCACGGTGTGGCAGCCGCCGAAGAACAGGTTGTGCCCGTCCCAGCGGTGGTGGTCGGGCCAGATACCGGACAGCGCCTCCTGCGCCGCGGCCGGGTAGCCCGGCTCGCTGCTGACTCGGCCGCGCTCGAGGTGCACCCGCGGCGCGGCGACCGCCTCGGCGGCCGGCATCCCGAAGTCGATGAGGTTGGACAGGGTCTGCAGGATGGCGGTGCGCAGCCGGTTGGAGCCGCCCGAGCCCAGCGCGACCAGCCGGCCGGCGTGCTCGACCACGGTCGGGGCCATCATCGAGGACACCCGGGTGTTCTCGGGCCAGGCGTGGAAGCCCTGGGGGTTGAGGTCCTCCTCGCCCAGCATGTTGTTCAGCATGATGCCGGTGCCCGGCAGCAGGCGGCCGCAGCCCTCGCCGTTGGAGAGCGTCAGCGAGGCGGCGTTGCCGGCGGCGTCGACCACGCTGATCTGGGTGGTGCCGCGGCTGGCGAGCGGTCGCCCGGCGAGGTTGGCGCGGAAGCGCTCCAGCCACTGCTCGTGCAGCAGGTCGCGGCCCGCCGGCGCGTCGGCGCGTGCCAGGTTGGTCTGTTCCATGACCCGGGCGAGCAGGGTGAGGTGCTCGGGGCTGCCGAAGCCGAGCCCGGCGAGGTCGTGCGGCTCGAGCAGGGCCAGAGCGAAGGCGATCAGTTGGCCGCCCGCGGACGGCGGCGGGTTCAGGTGCAGTCGTGCACCGCGGTAGCGGCGCTCGAGCGGCGCGTGGCGCAGGGTGCGGAAGCCGGCGAGGTCGGCGCGCTCGAGCTGGCCGCCGTGGGCGCGGCTCAGCGCTGCCAGCGCCGCCCCCATCTCGCCCTCGTAGAACAGCCGGTCACCCTCGGCGGCGAGCCGCTCCAGGGTGTCGGCCAGCTCGGGCTGGCGCATGGTCTCGCCTTCGCCGTGCAGCCGGTCGGGGTCGACGGCGCTGGCGTAGATGCGCCGGGCCTCGGCGGTCGCCAGGTAGATGGGGGCGACGATGTTGAAGATGTAGGCGTGGAGTTGGTTGAGCGCCACCCCGTCGCGCGCCGCCGCCACCGCCGGGGCGACGATCTCGCGCATCGGCAGCGAGCCCAGCTCGCGGTGGACGTCGAACAGGCCGCGCACCGTGCCCGGGGTGGCCATCGCGCCCAGGCCGATGTGGAACTCCTGCTGCGCGGTGCCGAAGTCGGCGACGATCGGGTAGAAGTCGAGCTCGCCGAGCGGGCGCTTGCGCCGCGGGGTTTGGACGAAGAAGTCGTAGACCC
>JARRQB010000388.1:0-717 GCA_037382265.1 Gammaproteobacteria bacterium
CCGATCCCGATCAACGCCAGTATGGGCATGCTGATTTCGCTGATCGTCGCCTTCGTGTTCACGCCGTGGCTGTTCTACCGCGCCTTTCACCGCCAGCACGAGGCGGAACGCAGTGGCGCGGCGCAGGGTGGCGAGCAGGACGACCGGCTGTACCAGTTCCTGTACCGACAGTTCGACCGCCGCCTGCGGCCGTTCCTGTCGGGCCGCGCCGGGCGCGGCCGGCGCCTGGCCATGCTGGCGGTAGTGCTGGCCCTGATCAGCGCCTCGATCGGGCTGGTCGCGGTGCAATGGGTGGTGCTGAAGATGCTGCCGTTCGACAACAAGTCGGAATTCCAGGTGGTGGTCGACATGCCCGAAGGCACCCCGGTCGAGCAGACCCAGCGCGTGCTCGACGAACTGGGCCTGGAACTGACCCGAGTGCCGGAGGTGATGAACTACCAGACCTACGCCGGCACCGCGGCGCCGATCAACTTCAACGGGCTGGTGCGCCAGTACTACCTGCGCGCCGAGCCGCACCAGGGCGACATCCAGGTCAACCTGGTCGACAAGGCCGAACGCGACCGCCAGAGCCACGAGATCGCGATGGCGGTGCGCGAGCCGCTGCAGGCGATCGGCGCCCGCTACGGCGCCAACGTCAAGGTCGTCGAGGATGAAAAAGGCACCGGCCATGGCCGCGATGCCGGTCAGCGCGATCGGCCGCGTCCGCACGGCGCCCGC
>JARRQB010000388.1:731-3983 GCA_037382265.1 Gammaproteobacteria bacterium
GCCGTCATCGCCACCGCGCTGGGCGGCGAGGACGTGTCCTACCTGCACGACGAAAACAGCCGCCGCCCGGTGCCGATCCGCCTGGAGCTGGAGGAAGGGGCCAAGGCCGACCCCGACGTGATCTCGCACCTGCGCGTGCGCAGCGCGAGCGGTGACCTGGTGCCGCTGTCCGAGGTCGCGCAGTTCAGCCGCACCACGCGTGAGCAGGCGATCTACCACAAGGACCTGCTGCCGATGGTGATGGTGACCGGCGACCTCAGCGGCGCGCTGGACAGCCCGCTGTACGGCATGGCCGCGATCGCCGGCGCGCTGCCCGGCCCGGACGAGCCGGACGGCATTACGCAGTACCTCGTTCGGCAGCCGCCCGAGCCCTGGCTGCCCAGCCTGAAATGGGACGGTGAGTGGCAGGTGACGTACGAGACCTTCCGCGACATGGGCCTGGCCTACGCGGTCGGCCTGATCCTGATCTACCTGCTGGTCGTCGCCCAGTTCCGTTCCTACCGGGTGCCGCTGATCATCATGGCGCCGATTCCGCTGACGCTGATCGGCATTCTGCCGGGGCACGCCCTGCTCGACCGCCAGTTTACGGCCACCTCGATGATCGGCATGATCGCGCTGGCCGGCATCATCGTGCGCAATTCGATCCTGCTGGTGGACTTCATCCGCCACGAAGTCGAGAAGGGCGTCAGCCTGTCCGATGCCGTCATCAAGGCGGGCGCCGTGCGGACGCGGCCGATCGCGCTGACCGGCATCGCGGCCATGGCCGGTGCCTTTTTCATCCTCGACGACCCGATCTTCAGCGGCCTCGCCGTGAGCCTGATTTTCGGCATCCTGGTCTCGACGCTGCTGACCCTGATCGTGATCCCGGTGGTCTACTACGCCTACGAGTACCGCGCGCACGAAAAGCGCGCCGGCTGAGCGGTCCGCGCCCGCCTCCCGGCGCGGATGACCGGCAACGCTTGGCGAGGCGCGCCGCAGCACTTAGTATTGGAACTTCGGGCGGGCGGTGCGCCGCGCGCCCGGAGTGATGTGCGGCGAAACAACAGCAGAACAACGCCGCCGAGAACCCGGATTCGCCAACGAGGACCGTGCATGTGCTCGATATTCGGCGTGCTTGACGTACGCCAGGACCTCACCGACGTACGCCAGATGGCGTTGCGTCAGTCCCGCCTGCTGCGCCATCGCGGCCCGGACTGGAGCGGCATCTACTCGGCGCCCAACGCCGTGCTGGCGCACGAGCGCCTGTCGATCGTCGACGTCAATACCGGCGCGCAGCCGATCCTGGGTCCCGAGGGCCGGCAGGCGCTGGCCGTCAACGGCGAAATCTACAATCACCAGGCGATCCGCGACCGCTTCGAGGGCCGCTACCCGTTTCGCACGCAGTCGGATTGCGAGGTGATCCTGCCGCTGTACCTGGAACACGGCACCGACTTCCTCGACGAACTGAGCGGCATGTACGCCTTCTGCCTGTACGACGAAGAGCGCGACTTCTGGATGATGGCGCGTGACCCGATCGGCATCATTCCGCTGTATTACGGGCACGACGCCACCGCGGCGCTGGTACCGGCGCGACTGGGAGGACTACGCCGCGGTGCGCGACGCCGTCACCGACCGTGCCGAGCTGCGCCAGGCGCTGGAAGACGCGGTGGTCAGCCACCTGATGACCGACGTGCCGTATGGCGTGCTGCTCTCGGGCGGGCTGGACTCGTCCATCGTCGCAGCGCTGGCCGCGCGGCACGCCGCGATGCGGGTCGAGGATCACGAGGAGAAACCGGCCTGGTGGCCGCGCCTGCACTCCTTTGCGATCGGCCTGGACGGCTCGCCCGACCTGATCGCCGCGCAGCGCGCCGCCGATCACATCGGCACGGTGCACCACGGCTTCACCTTCACGGTGCAGGAAGGTCTCGACGCGCTGGAGGAAGTGATCTACCACCTCGAGACCTACGACGTGACGACGATTCGCGCGGCCACGCCGATGTTCCTGATGGCGCGCAAGATCCGCGCGATGGGCATCAAGATGGTGCTGTCCGGCGAGGGCGCGGACGAGATTTTCGGCGGCTACCTGTATTTCCACAAGGCGCCCGACCCGCAGGCCTTCCACGAGGAGACCGTGCGCAAGCTCTCGCGCCTGCACAGCTACGACTGCCTGCGCGCCAACAAGGCGATGGCGGCCTGGGGCGTGGAGGCGCGCGTGCCGTTCCTGGACCGTGATTTCCTTGACGTCGCGATGCGCATCAATCCGGCCGACAAGATGATCACGGCCGGCCGCATCGAAAAGCAGGTCCTGCGCGAGGCGTTCAGCGACCTGCTGCCCGAGGAAATCGCCTGGCGCCAGAAAGAGCAGTTCTCCGACGGCGTCGGTTACGGCTGGATCGATGCGGTCAAGGACTTCACGGCGGCGCAGGTCAGCGACGCCGAGATGGCGCGCGCCGACGGCCGTTTCCCGTTCAATACCCCGGCCTCCAAGGAGGCCTACTGGTTCCGCAGCGTGTTCGAGCGGCATTTTCCGCTGACCTCGGCCGAGCGTACCGTGCCGGGCGGCCCGACCGTCGCCTGCAGCACGCCCGAGGCGGTGCTGTGGGATGCGGCGCTGCAGGCCATGAACGACCCCTCGGGACGCGCGATGCGCAACGTGCACAAGGATTCCTACTGATCATGGGCAAGGCGAAACCTTACCTCGTCCAGAAATACGGCGGCACCTCGCTGGCCGACCTGCGGGGCTTCGACGCCAGCGCGTCGATCATCGGCCAGTACACCGACGAGCACCGCGTGGTCGTCGTGTTGTCGGCCGTCAAGGGCGTGACCGACCTGCTGCTCGCCGCGATCGACACCGCGGTCGCGGGCGAAGACGGCAAGCCGCACCTCGACGAGGCCCTGCGCCGCGAGCGCGCGATTGTCGAGGACCTGGCCGCGCAGGGCGCCGAGACGCCGTGGGCCAGCGAGTTTCTCGAGGAGCAGGACGGCGTGCTGTCGCGCATGGTGGAGGGCATCCGCCTGCTCGGGCAGTGCCCGGACGAGACCCGGGCGCGCATCCTGGCGACGGGCGAGGGCTTTTCCAGCCGCCTGATGGTCGACGTGCTGCGCGGCCGCGGATTCGACGCGCAATGGTCCGACACCGACGTGCTGCCGCTGGCCGACGACAGCTGGCTCGATTCGCTGGTCGACATCGAGGCCGCCACGCCGCGCGTGCGCGAGCGGCTCGACGCCGATTTCGAAGTGATGGTGTTCCCCGGCTTCTATGGCCGCAACGCC
>JARRQB010000389.1:0-1746 GCA_037382265.1 Gammaproteobacteria bacterium
TCGCTGACCCCGGCGACGGTCGGCCAGGACGGATTCCTCACCACCCACTTGATCGAGCCGCTGCAGGTGCCCGAGCGCGAACTCATCGCCGAGTACCTCGGCCGACCGGACGACATCATTGACTGCCCGACGCCCGGCCAGAGGCTGGTCTACGGCGCCAAGCGCCGGCGCGTGCCCGAGTTGTGGGACGTGGACAACCCCGTGCAGTCGGGCACGGTGCAGAACCAGGACGCGTACATGCAGGCGGTCGTCGCCCAGCGTCCCTATTTCTTCGACCACGTCAGTGCGTTGGCCGAGCAGGCCATGGACGAGTTCTACGAGCTGACCGGGCGGCGCTATCGTCGCGTGAGCAACTATCGCACAGACGACGCGGAGTACCTGATCTTCGGTATGGGCAGCATGGTGGTGCAGGCCGAAGCGGTGGTCGACTACCTGCGTGAGAGCCGCGGCGTGAAGGTCGGCGTGGTCGACCTCACCATGTTCCGGCCCTTCCCCGGCGACCTGATCGGGCCGCTGCTACGCGGTCGCAAGGGCGTGGCGGTGCTCGAACGGACCGACCAGCCGTTGGCGGAGGACCTACCGGTCATGCGCGAGGTCCGGGCGGCCTTGTCCAAGTGCCTTGAGAACGCCTCCGCGGCGCGCGGCGAAGAACTGCCCTACCCACGCTACACCACCCTCCAGGCCGGCGAGGTGCCGCGCCTGTACTCCGGCGCCTACGGCCTGGGGTCGCGGGACCTGCAACCCGAAGGGTTGATCGCGGCGGTCGAGAACATGCTTCCGCAGGGCGAACACCGCAAGTTTTACTACCTCGGCGTGGAATTCGTCCGCGAGCCGGCCGACCCCAAGGACGAGATCCGTATCCAGCAATTGCTGGAGCACTACCCGCAGGTCGGGAAACTGGCGCTGAAGGGCAGCGAAAACCCGAACCTGATGCCCGAAGGCGCGATCACGGTGCGCATGCACTCGGTCGGCGGCTGGGGCGCGGTGACCACCGGCAAGAACCTGGCGATGACGTTGTACGAGCTGCTCGGCTTCGACATCAAGGCGAACCCGAAGTACGGATCGGAGAAGAAGGGCCAGCCGACGACGTATTACCTGTCGGCCGCGCCCAGCCCGATCCCGCTCAACTGCGAGTACCACCACGTCGATGTGGTCATGTCGCCCGACCCGAACGTGTTCACCCATTCGAACCCGCTGTTCGGGCTGAACAAGAGCGGTGTGTTCATCATCCAGTCCGAGCTCGACGAACCGGCCGAGGTGTGGTCGCTGATCCCGGCGCCGGCGCAGAAATACATCGTCGACAACGACATCCGCGTGTTCTTCGTCGACGGCTTCCGCATCGCCCGCGAGGAGGCGTCGAACCCGGAGTTGCAGTACCGCATGCAGGGCAACGCCTTCCAGGGAGCTTTCTTCGCGGCCTCGCCGCTCATGGAGCGTGCGGGCCTCGACGAGGAGGGCCTGTTCAAGGCGATCGAGGACCAGCTGCGGCAAAAATTCGGTGCCAAGGGCGAGCGCATCGTACAGGACAACCTTCGCGTGGTGCGCCGGGGCTTCGATCAAATCGTCGAAATAACCGACAAGCCGCTGGGCATCCGCACCGAGGCCAAGCGCCGGGAGATCAAGCTGCCGGTGATGTTGAAGCAGATTCCCGAGGCCGATGGTGGCCTTACCGACATCCACCGCTTCTGGGAGCAGACGGGGTACTTCTACAACACCGGTCGCGGCAACGACAACCTCGCGGACGCC
>JARRQB010000389.1:1779-2670 GCA_037382265.1 Gammaproteobacteria bacterium
TGGCGCTGTCGCTGGTGCCGGCGTCTACCGGTGTGTTCCGCGACATGACCCAGATCCGCTTCGCCTATCCGAAGTACATCGCGGAGAATTGCACGGCCTGCAGCAACTGCTTCACGGCGTGCCCGGACAGCGCCATCCCCGGCCTGGTCAACAGCATGGCCGACGTGTTCGGCGCCGCAGTCAACCGGATCGAGGTTGGCGGCACGCCCACGCAGTACCTGCGCCGCGAGGTGCGGGCTGTCGAGAAACGGCTGCGCGCCCTGGTCGAGGCACAGGGCGAGGCGGCCGACGTGGCCGCGCTGATCGACCAGGCGGTGCTCGAGCACCTGGGCGAGAGCACGCTCGAGGGCAAGGAGAAGGAGGGGCTGGAACGGGAGTTCGGCCTGTTCATGGAGCAGTTGGGCGATTTCGCCTTCTCGATCACGAAACCCAACAGGTCGACCCGCGAGAAGAAGACCAAGGGCTCGGGCGGTCTGTTCACGGTCACCGTCAACCCCTACACCTGCAAGGGCTGCATGGAGTGCGTCGACGTGTGCGCCGACGGGGCCCTGGTCTCGGAGCTGCAGACGCCGGAAGCGATCGCCAAGATGCGCCGCGACTGGGACTTCTGGCTCGCGTTGCCCAACACCGACCCGGGCTATGTGCGCATCGACGACCTCGACGACAAGATCGGCGCGCTCGAGACCCTGCTGCTCGACAAGAACAACTATCAGGCCATGGTGTCGGGCGACGGCGCGTGCATGGGCTGCGGCGAAAAGAGCGTGATTCACCTGTTCACGAGTACGGTCAGTGCCCTGATGCAGCCGCGCATTAAGCGCCACGTCGCCGAGATCGACGACTTGATCCAGCGCCTGGAAACCCACGTGCGGCTCAAGTTGGCCGAGAGCATGG
>JARRQB010000390.1:0-3150 GCA_037382265.1 Gammaproteobacteria bacterium
CCGCGCGCTGTCTGGGCGATCAGCACTTCGCCGAACCGGCTCGGCGCCAGGCCGTAGCCGATCTCCACGCCCTGCCAACGGCGCTTGTATTCGCCGGGGCTGGTGGCTTCGACAGCCACGAACTGCTCGTGCAGGCGTCCCGGGCCGCTGAGACCTAGCGCGTCGCCTGTCTCGAGCACGCTGCAACCCTGCTGCAGGAGCGTCTTGGCCTGTTGCACGGTGAGGTGCTCCAGGTAGCGTTTGGGACTCAGGCCGACCCACCGCCGGAACAGGCGTTGGAAGTGGTGCGGGCTGAGTCCGACGCTCGCGGCGACCTGTTGCAGATCGGGCTGCGCCGCCTGGTGGTCGTGCAGAAAACGGATTGCTGCTGCGATGCGTGCGTAGTCGCCGTCCATAGGAGCTTCCCGGCCGATGCCCGTGGTCCATTAAAGCACCGGCGGCGCGAACCGTACCACCCGGATCCTGCTGTCTTCTGCTCACCGGCTCGGCTGATGGCGCGCTTTGCCGGCGTGCGTCGCACACCGTTGGCCGGCGTCAGACCGGATCGGGTGCCGGCTACGGCACCTGTCGCGGGGCGGACGAGAGTCGGGCGACTTCCTCGCGCAGCTGCTCGACCTGCTGCTGCAGTGCCGCGACCGATTGCTCCAGCCGCTCCAGGCGATCGCCCCCGGCTGCCGGGTCGGCATGGTCGGGTGCCGATTCGTGGCTGGCGGGCTGCTCCGGTGGCTCGCCGCTGAACAGGTGGACGTAGCGCGCTTCGCGCCTGCCCGGCTCGCGCCGCAGGCGCGCCAGCAGCGCGCCCTCGGGTCTGGTCATGAGTCGTTCCAGCAACACCTCGACTTCCTGGACGTCGGCGAATTCGCACAGGCGCTGGGTGCGGGTGCGCAACTCTCCCGGCGTTTGCGCGCCGCGCAGCAGCAGCACGCAGATCACGCCGCGTTCCTGCGGCGACAGTTGCAGGCTGGCGAACTCGCTGTTGCAGAAGCGTTGCCGGTACTTGGGGACGCGGCTGCCGAATCCGCTCTTCTGCACCACCAGGTGTTTGCGCGCCAGTGCGTCGAGCGTCGCCTGCACGGTGCCTTCGTCCAGATTCAGCACCGGTTCGCGGTTGCTCTTCTGGTTGCACGCGGCGGTGAGTGCATTCAATGACAGCGGATACTGTTCCGGTGTGGTGATCTCCTTTTCGATCAGGCAACCGATGACGCGCGCTTCGTTGGCTGTAAGTGTGGGCTCCAAGGTCAGGCTTCCTCTATGACTGAAATGACAGCATCCCCCGCGCCGCTCACCACGCCGCCTGCATCAGGCGGATCTCGTGGTCGGCGACCAGCGGCGGCAGCGCGGTGCGCAACTCCTGCCAGGCCGGTTTGTCGCCGAGGCTCTCCAGTGCCTGTTCGATCAACTCCACTTTGCGCGGCGCCAGCAGCCGGTCGGGCGCCACCGGCTGACCCGCCTGCAGCAGTCGCAGCAGCTGGTCGGCGGTCTCCGCCAGACCCAGTCCGCGCCGTGTCGCGATGGCGTCCAGGTCCAGGCCCTGCTGGTAGGCCACCCAGGTGTCGCGCAGACCGGGATCGAGATCGGGGCCCGGGTCGCGCTGGCAGCGGCAGTGTTCGGCGATGGCATCCAGAAACGCGTCCCCGTAGCGGTCCAGCTTGGCGCGCCCGACGCCGTTGAGCTGGAGAAGCTGCTCGGCGCTGAGCGGCTTTTCACGTGCCATCTGCGCCAGGGTGGCAGGTCCAGGCGCCGCTCGCCGCGCAACAACGGGCGTGCCGCCGGCGTCAGCTTCAGCACCGAGTAGTCGGCGATGTCCTGCACCAGGTAGCCGTGGTGGATGAGCTGGCGCAGGATGGACGTCCATTCCTGCTCGCTCTTGTCCGAGCCGATGCCGAACGTCGACAGCCGCGCGTGTCCCAGGCTGCGCATCCGCTCGGTATCGGCGCCGCGCAGCACGTCCACCACGTGCCGGAGTCCGAAGCGCTGCTGCACGCGGTAGACGCAGGACAACGCTTTCTGCGCGTCCACGGTGGCGTCGTAGCGCTGCGGCGGATCCAGGCACAGGTCGCAGTTGCCGCAGTCGTGCTCGCAATTTTCGCCGAAATAGCCGAGCAGCACGCGTCGGCGGCAGGTGAGGCTCTCGGCGAAAGCGATCATGGCATTGAGCTTGTGCAACTCGATGCGCCGCTGCTGCTCGTTGCCGTTGCCCTCCACCAGCCGCCGTGCCGTCGCCACGTCCTGGGCGCCGTACAGCAGCAGGGCATCGGCGGGCAGCCCGTCGCGGCCGGCGCGGCCGGTCTCCTGGTAATAGCCCTCGATGTGGCGCGGCAGGTCGTAGTGCACGACAAAACGCACATTGGGCTTGTCGATGCCCATCCCGAACGCCACCGTGGCGACCACCACGCGCAGCTCATGGCGATCTCCTCCACGCGCCGGCGCGACAGCGCGTAGACGATGCCGGCCTGCTGCGGGCGCGCGGCGATGAACTGCTGCAGCTGATCGTTGGGCTTGTGCTTTTCCAGCAGCGTGTAGCGGATATTCGGTCGGTCGAAACTGCTGACATGGCGGCGCGCGCGCTGCAGCTGCAGCACCGCGGCGATATCTTCCCTGGTCTGCGGATCGGCCGTGGCGGTGAGCGCCACCAGCGGCACGCCGGGAAACTGCTCGCGCAGCCGACCGAGCCCGACGTACTCGGGGCGAAAGTCGTGTCCCCACTGCGACACGCAGTGCGCCTCGTCGATGGCAAACAACGCGATGTCGAGTTCGCGCAGCCGCTCCAGGAAGGCGGGCGTCATCAGCCGTTCCGGCGCTACGTACAGCAGTTCGAGCGTTCCGCCGTGCAACCGCGCCAGCACCTCGCGTGCCGCAGCGGCCGACAGCGCCGAGTTGTAACAGGCCGCCTGCACACCGTTGGCCTGCAACGCGTCGACCTGGTCCTTCATCAGCGAAATCAGGGGCGATACGACAATGCCCACGCCGGGGCGGTGCAGCGCCGGCAGTTGATAGCACAGCGACTTGCCGCCGCCGGTCGGCATCAGTACCAAGGCGTCGCGGCCCGCGACCAGGTCCTCGATCACCCGCTGCTGGCCGTCGCGGAAGCGATGGTAGCCACACACCCTGCTCAGGGTGGCATGAATGTCGTCCGTGACGGGAAGCATG
>JARRQB010000391.1:0-1717 GCA_037382265.1 Gammaproteobacteria bacterium
CAGGATCAGCGGAATTTCGTCGGGCACCGGGTTTTCCAGCACCAGCAGCACGCCGTCGACCTCGTCCCCCGTCGAGGCGAGCGTCTCTTTAAGGCGGACCGCGTCCGCTTCGTTGAACGCGGCCAGACCACGGAACGCCCCGCCCATGACACCGATCCCGCGGCCACAGGCCGGCCCCGGGTCGCGGAAGGTGCGCGGGGAGAAGGTGTGCTCGGTCTCCGCACTGCGTGTCTGCAGAACGCTGAGCACGCCGCGCTCGATGGTGAACTCGATCTCGGCGTCGCTGCCCATGAAACGCCGGATGCGGGAGTTGATGTGGTTGATGCGCCGATCCAGCATCGGCGCAAGCTGGTGCAGGTGCTGGGCCGGCTCGAAGGAATCCGCCTCGGTCAGCCCGCCGACGAGGTCGTCGCCACTGGCGCCGAACTTGATGTCGCCCGTGTAGCTGCGAAAGCCGGTTGGTTGCATGCGGGTTCGCGGGATCACGCCCGTCAGCGAGATCTGTGTCTCGTCGGTGGCCGCGCCCCGCGGGTTGCTGTGGTTGCCGGCCGCCATCTGCTGAACGATCACGGCGGTGTTCCAGTGCTCGCTGAGGTGCTTGATCCGCCGGTAGCGCCGCGCGCGCGGCCCGTTCCAGGATTCGCACACGGCCTCGATCGAGGTGTGTAACTGGTATTCCGCGTCGTGCAGCAGCCGCTCGACTTCCTCGCCGTGGCCTGCCCGGGCCAGCGCCTCGCAGGACTGCTCGACCACCTCGCGCATTGCGCGGCCCGGCAATTCGATCTTCAGTTCGACGCCGTAGCGTTCCTTGGCCTTGTCGACCAGATCCAGGTTTTCCAGGTCGATCCGCCAGACCGCCGCCGCATAGGATGCGACGAAGCGCCGGCATGCGTCCCAGGCGAACCATTCGTCCTCGCGCGCCAACGCCCCGGCCACCGGCCAGGTCATGCCCACAAAGACCACCGTTTCGAGTTGACCGGGCATCGAGAACACCGACCCGCCCCGCACGGCCAATAGCAGTGGCGCGTCGGGATCGCCGAGCCGCGCCGGTTTGCCGTCATCGCGCGCGATGTCGGTTTCAAGAATCCGCAGGTGGCTCTCGACCTCGGATTGCAGGCGCCCGGCCATCTCGTGATGGAGCCGGCGTCGCGGCACCGCGGTCGGCAGGATGAAGGCGTCCCGCGTCGGGACGCCGAGATAAGCCAGGTAGATCAGGCCACTGCCCTTGCCGCCAAAGGCGTCGCGCAGGCCGTAGCCGCGCGATCCTTCGACCATCCGGACGATATCCTGGTTGTGTGAGGGGTGTGGAAAGAACCACGGATCGTCGGCCTCGAGAGGGCCCGGGGCTTCGAAACGGGCCGGCTCGTCGGGATGGGCCGCGACGTGGGCGCGCGCCGCATCACAGAAATGCGCCATCTGGTTGAGGTCGTGCATGCCGCGGAAGAAATTGCCCAGCACGCCACGCATTTCTTCTTTGTTGTAGCCGAGGTGCTCGCCCATCACCTCGTAGGCCTCGCTGACCCGGCGCACCAGGCGGTGGTAGCCGCGTTGCAGGGCTTCGAGCACGTCGAGGCGCGCGGAGCTGTCGCAGGCCGGGTCGTTCAACAGCAGCGACAGGTCCCAGATCTCGCGTGAATGCAGGCCGTCCAGCACCAGGTTGCCGGCGCAGCGCTTCACGATGGCCAGGCACTGCGGCAGGTTCATGCCCTGCTCGACG
>JARRQB010000391.1:1765-3046 GCA_037382265.1 Gammaproteobacteria bacterium
GGGCATAGAAGCCGACTTCCTCCAGCAGGCAATCGAGTTGATACAACAGCAGATCCTGCGTGTCGAACGCGCCGCTGCCGGCCAGCTGGCCGAGTTCGTGCCGAATGCGGCTGCTTTCCTCGAAGACCTCGGCATGGGCCCCGGCTTTCAAGCGGGCGCGCAATCCGTCGAGGCGGTCGAACAGGGGCGCCTGGTAACGCGCCTGAAGGCCGTGCAGAAAGGCGTCGACCGCGACTTCGATGTCCGCGCGAACGCGCTGTGCGGAGAACGCGGCATCCCCCGGCATGACGCCCTCGAGGCCATCGAGGACATCGACCAGCGGCTGTCGGACGGCGACCGGCCAGCGGTCGTCCCGCGCCAGTCGGCCGATCACCCGCAACTGCTGCTGCCAGACCCAGCGGTTGTCCGCGTCCGCGCCGTCGTCGAGCAGCGTGACCACGTGCTCCTCGAGCGTGCGGCCGGAATCGCAACGCTGCAGGTCCCCGGCATAGGACGACTGCCACTCGGCAAGACGCTGAGTCACCTGGGCATCGCCCAGCAGTTGTTCCAGGTCGGCGGCGATGCGCTCGGCCAGCCGCAGCACTTCGGGCGCCGAGCGCGCCGCCTCGTCCGCCTCCGTCGGCACCATCTGTTCCGGGTCCGGGAAATCCGCATGCCCCGTTTTCAACCAGTCTACGTAGGCCGTCGCCAGCTGCAGCGTCCGCCAGCCCAGTGCATGGTGCGTGCTGCGGCGAATTTCGTTCGTAATAGAACTGCCTCTCACCAGCACTTCGCACAACTCGATGGTGTCCTGCCAGACGCGTTCGATCAGGCGCGGTTGCGTCACGAGGCTCGAAATCCGCCGCACCAGGACGCGCGCCGGTAAACCGAGGCGACCGGCAAACGGCCCCTTCAGGAAGCCCAGAAGTGCCGCGCGCACGCGCACCAGTTCGGGCTGCAGGTTCTTGGCGCCGGCCATGCGGGTATACGAACTGCTGGACAGGCGCGCCACCAGGAAGCGCATCAGGTACACGACTTCGTGCCGGCTGCCGCTGGCGTTGATGCGTTCCAGCGTGCTCGCCAGGTCGCGCAGGCGGTGCACCTGGACGTCGTCCATCTGCGACGCGTCGAGGTGGTAGATGCGGCGTTCGATGTCGACCGGTTCGCCGTCCATGCCGACGCGTTCGAAAATGCTTCGGTCGGTGAAAATCGTGCCGTGCGGAAACTTGTGTTCGAACACGACGTCCGCACGTTCCGGCCCCAGGCGAAAGACCAGCAGCAGGCCGTGCGCGTCGTAGGGCA
>JARRQB010000392.1:0-1688 GCA_037382265.1 Gammaproteobacteria bacterium
GTCCCGCACTCGCCGCTCAGCCGCACGTTCGTGCGGACCGAGCGCGCTCCGCCTGGCCCGCGCGGCCGCCCCCTGACCGACCTCGTGGGTACCTCCCTGCAGCTGGATTGAGGTGGCCGCGCCGGTGTGCGGCAACGAAACCGCTTGCAGCACCCGGTAATCCCTGTTGACCGCGCGCGACTCGATCCCTATAAATACCTGACTAAATAAGTCAGGAATTACTCTGGAGGTCACAGGACATGTCGGCGACCGCGCACGAAGTCGAGAAGCTCGTCAAGAAAGCTTACGAGCACGGCTTCATCACCAACATCGAATCGGACACCCTGCCGCCCGGGCTGGACGAGGATGTCGTCCGCGCCATCTCGGCCCGGAAGGGCGAACCCGAGTGGATGACGGAGTGGCGCCTCAAGGCGTTCCGGCACTGGCAGGGGATGCCGCAGCCCAAGTGGGCAAGCGTGCACTACCCGCCGATCGACTACCAGGCCATTTCCTACTATTCGGCACCCAAGGTCAAAGAGGGGCCGAAGAGCCTGGACGAGGTGGACCCCGAACTCCTGCGCACCTACGAAAAGCTCGGGATCCCGCTGGAGGAACAGAAGGCCCTGGCCGGGGTGGCGGTGGACGCGGTGTTCGACAGCGTGTCGGTCAAGACCACCTTCCGCGAAAAACTCGCCGAGGCGGGAGTGATCTTCTGCGCTATGTCGGAGGCGGTGCACGAGCACCCGGAGCTCGTGCAGCGGTACCTCGGCTCGGTGGTGCCGCACACGGACAACTTTTACGCCGCGCTGAACTCGGCGGTGTTTTCCGACGGCACCTTCGTCTTCGTACCCCGGGGCGTGCGCTGCCCCATGGAACTGAGCACCTATTTCCGTATCAACGAGCGCAACACCGGGCAATTCGAGCGCACCCTTATCGTGGCCGAGGAGGGAGCCTACGTGTCCTACCTGGAGGGCTGCACCGCGCCGCAGCGCGACGAGAACCAGCTGCACGCGGCGGTGGTCGAGCTGGTTGCCCTGGACGACGCGCAGATCAAGTACTCGACGGTCCAGAATTGGTACCCCGGCGACGCCGAAGGCAAAGGCGGAATCTACAATTTCGTCACCAAGCGCGGCGACTGTCGCGGCGCCCGCTCGAAGATCAGCTGGACCCAGGTAGAGACCGGTTCGGCGATAACCTGGAAATACCCCAGTTGCATCCTGCGCGGCGACGACTCGGTCGGCGAGTTCTACTCGGTGGCGGTGACCCGCGGCAAACAGCAGGCGGACACCGGCACCAAGATGATTCACGTCGGCCGCAACACGCGCTCGACCATCGTCTCCAAAGGCATATCCGCCGGTGCGGGGCAGCAGGCCTACCGCGGCCTGGTGCGCATCGCCCAGCGTGCCGAAAACGCGCGCAACCACACCCAGTGCGACTCGCTGCTGATCGGCGACCGCTGCGCAGCGCACACCTACCCGTACATCGAGGTCAAGAACCCGACCGCCAAGATGGAGCACGAGGCGACCACCTCGAAGATCGGCGAGGATCAGCTGTTCTACTGCCGCCAGCGCGGACTGAGCGAGGAGGACGCGGTCTCGATGATCGTGAACGGCTTCTGCAAGGAGGTGTTCCGCGAACTCCCCATGGAGTTTGCCGTCGAGGCGCAGAAGCTGCTCAGCGTCTCGCTGGAAGGCGCGGTTGGGTGAGCC
>JARRQB010000392.1:1868-3265 GCA_037382265.1 Gammaproteobacteria bacterium
ACGCAGCGCGGCGAACGCCCGGACAGGAAGTCCGGGCCGGGGGTAGTCGAAGGCAACGACGCCGCGCCAGGGATGGCCAGTACGACCTTGTGGAGCCGGCGGCATGACGCCGCGCGGCGAATGCCCCGAACACATTATGCATCTAGCGGAGTAACGACATGCTGTCTGTCAAGAATCTGAAAGCCGCCATCGACGGCAACGAAATCCTGCATGGCCTCGACATCGAGGTCGGGGCCGGCGAAGTGCACGCGATCATGGGCCCCAACGGCTCTGGCAAGAGCACCTTCGCCCACGTGTTGGCGGGACGCGACGGTTACGAAGTGACCGGCGGCGAGGTCCGGCTCGACGGCGAGGATTTACTGAGGCTCGAACCCGAGGAACGGGCACGCCGGGGGTTGTTCCTGGCCTTCCAGTACCCGGTGGAACTCCCCGGGGTAAACAACACCCAGTTCCTGAAGGAGGCGGTCAACGCGGTGCGCAAGGCGCGCGGCGAACCCGAACTGGACGCCGTGGCCTTCATGCGCTTTCTGCGCGACAAGGCCAGGCGGGTCAACATGAACGAGGAATTGCTCAAGCGTTCGGTCAACGCCGGTTTCTCCGGCGGCGAGAAGAAGCGCAACGAGATCTTCCAGATGGCCTTGCTCGAGCCGCGCCTGGCGATCCTCGACGAGACCGATTCTGGTCTCGACATCGATGCCTTGCGCATCGTCGCCGACGGGGTCAACAGCCTGCGCAGCCCGGAGCGCGCGATGATCGTGGTGACCCACTATCAGCGCCTGCTCGACTACATTCAGCCGGACCACGTACACGTCCTGGCCGGCGGGCGCATCGTCAAGTCGGGAGGCAAGGACCTGGCGCTCGAACTCGAGGAGAAGGGCTACGGCTGGATCCTGGAGGAGGACGCGGCATGATTGCGCCAGACAAGGCGACCCCGATCGAGCGCTACGCACGGCTGGCCGAAGCCGGCCGCCGTGCCGGACCCGCCTGGCTGAATGAGCTGGCGGGCGCAGCGAACGAAGTCTTCCGTGCTCAAGGTTTCCCGGATCGGCGCAACGAGGACTGGCGCTACACCACGCTGTCGAAGTTGCTCGAGCAGGCGTGGGTGCCGGCGGTCCCGAACACTGCGGTGCAGTTTTCGGACCTGGACGACCTGCTGATCGCCGGTCTGCAGAGCTGGCGCATCGTCTTGGTGAACGGTCGCTTCGAGCCCCGGCTATCGACACTGTCCGATCTCCCCGACGGCGTATGGGTCGGCGGCCTGGCGAAGGCCCTGGAAACCCACGGTGATCGCTTGCGGCTGCACGTCGGCCCGGCCCGGGCTGCGCCCGCCGCGGCTTTCGCCAACCTCACCCTGGCGGGAGCCGCCGACGGTGCGGCGATCCTGCTCGACGCCGGGG
>JARRQB010000393.1:0-3070 GCA_037382265.1 Gammaproteobacteria bacterium
GCGTGCGCTGCTCCAGGCGCTGGGCCTCGACCAGCTTGTTGACCGAAAACAGCTGCTCCAGGCGCTCGGCCAGCTCGACCTTGATGGCCTCCACGGCGTCGAGCAGGGTCTGGCGCGGGGTGACGTAGTGGGTCTTGGGGTAGATGGTCACGCGCGGGACCTTGGAGATGACCTCGCCGGTCAACGGGTCGAAGTAGGCGAGGTTGTCGATCTCGTCGTCGAACAGCTCCACGCGCACGGCCTCGCGGTCGGAGTCCGCGGGAAAGATGTCGATCACTTCGCCGCGCACCCGGTAGGTGCCGCGCTGGAGCTCGACGTCGTTGCGCTTGTACTGCAGCTCGGCCAGACGGCGCAGAATCTGACGCTGGTCGACGGTGTCGCCCCGGCTCAGGTGCAGCAGCATACTCAGGTAGGACTGCGGATCGCCCAGACCGTAGATCGCCGAGACCGTAGCCACGATGATCGTGTCGTGACGCTCGAGCAGGGCCTTGGTCGCCGACAGGCGCATCTGCTCGATGTGCTCGTTGATGGAGGCGTCCTTCTCGATGTAGGTATCCGAGCTCGGAACGTAGGCCACGGGCTGGTAATAATCGTAATAGGAGACGAAGTACTCCACCGCGTTGTGCGGGAAGAACTCCTTGAATTCCCCATAGAGCTGGGCCGCCAGCGTCTTGTTGTGTGCCAGGATGATGGTGGGGCGCTGCAGACGGGCGACGACGTTGGCGATGCTGAAGGTCTTGCCGGAACCGGTGACGCCGAGCAAGGTGACGCCGGCCTCGCCGTCTTCCAGCGACTCGATCATCTGCTCGATGGCCTCGGGCTGGTCTCCCGCGGGCTCGAATTCCGACACCAGCTCGAATTCTTTTGACATTTCCAATATCCGGAAAAAAACCGATCCGCTATGATACCGAAGCTCCGATGGGGGCGTTTCTTGCAGGAGCACGGACCGAACGATGAGCATCAAGCTGTCTGCCCGAGTACATGCCGTCAAACCCTCGCCGACGCTCGCCGTGACCGCTCGCGCGGCCGCCATGCGCGCCGCCGGCAAGGACGTCATCGGCCTCGGTGCCGGGGAGCCCGACTTCGATACCCCGGACCACATCAAGGACGCCGCCAAAGCCGCGATCGACGCGGGCAAGACCAAGTACACCGCGGTCGACGGCACGCCGAGCCTCAAGCAGGCGGTGATCGACAAGTTCCACCGCGACAACGGGCTCGAGTACGCGCCCGAGCAGATCCTGGTGTCCTGCGGCGGCAAGCAGAGCTTCTACAACCTGGCCCAGGCGATCTTGGACCCCGGCGACGAGGTGGTGATCCCGGCCCCCTACTGGGTGTCCTACCCCGACATGGCATTGCTCGCCGGCGGGGTGCCGGTATTTGTCAACGCCGCCGCCGACCAGCAGTTCAAGATCACGCCCGCCCAGCTGCGCGGCGCGCTCACGGACAAGACCCGGCTGGTGGTCGTCAACAGCCCATCGAACCCGACCGGTATGGCCTACACGCGCGACGAACTGGCCGCACTCGGCGAGGTGCTGCTCGAATACCCGCGCGTGGCCGTCGCCACCGACGACATGTACGAGCACATTCGCTGGTCGGACGAGCCCTTTGTCAACCTCCTGAACGCCTGCCCCGAGCTCTACCCGCGCACGTTGGTCTTGAACGGCGTGTCCAAAGCCTACGCCATGGTGGGCCGCCGAGGCGGCGCTGACCGGCCCACAGGACTGCATCGGTGAAATGCGGGTCGAGTTCAGGAAGCGGCACGACTACGTGGTCCAGCGTCTAAACGAGATACCCGGGATCGACTGCCTGCCCACCGACGGGACCTTCTACGTGTTCCCTTCGGTCCGGGGCCTGATCGAGTCCGTACCTGGCGTGGAGGACGACGTCTCCCTGGCCGAGCACCTGATCGAGCACGCCGGCGTCGCACTGGTGCCGGGCTCGGCCTTTGGGCTCGGCGGGCACGCCCGCATCTCCATCGCCACCAGCATGAGCAACCTGGAAAACGCCTTGGATCGCATCGCCATAGCCGCCGGCTGAGCCGCAACCCATCGCAGGCCGGCCAGGGAGGCCGGCCCCATGACAAGGAGCGTCGACATGAGAGGTTTCACCCTGGTCGAACTGGCCGTTACGCTTGCAGTCGCCGTCATCGTCCTGGCGATCGCCTTGCCCGGATATCAGTCGTTCGTCGACAATCAACGGATCCGCGCCACCACCCACCGCCTGGTGGCTCACCTGCAGCTCGCCCGCAGCGAGTCGGTCAAGTCCGGCAGGCGGGTCGCCCTGTGCCCGAGCAGCAACGGCACGACCTGCGCCGAGGGCTTTGACTGGACGGCGGGGTTCATCCTGTTCCGGGATCGCAATCACGATCGTGACCGCCAGCCCGACGAGCACCTGATCCGAGTCCAGGGCGAGGCCGCGCAAATGCACATCCTCACCTCCACGGGACGGCGCCGCGTCGTCTACCAGCCCGACGGCACGGTCACCGGCGGCAGCAATGCCACCTTTCGCGTGTGCAGCCGGGTAGCGCCCGAGCGCAACCGGGCGGTCATCGTGTCCAATACCGGGCGTCCCCGCACCGCTGCCCGAGACGCCAGAAACCTGCCGATCAGCTGCAGTTGACCGGGTCCGATGCCACCCGTAAACTACCGCGCTTCCGTCGCTTCCCCAGTGGCGCAGCGGTAGCGCAGCGGACTGTTAATCCGTTGGTCGTAAGTTCGAATCTTACCGGGGGAGCCAATTTTCAGAAATGCCGGTTCGAGCTTGCTCAGCCGGCTTTTTGTTTTCCAGCGCGATCACATTTTTCGCAAGCAGGTCAAACGGTTGGCGATATGCAGCCGTTAGCTGACCGTCCTTCCAGGTGCAGTTCGATAGTACGAAGCCGAGCAGCCGGCGTTTTTCGGCCGGGGACTGGTTGCGAAACAGCGCGCCGGCCTTTTGGGCGAGTTCGAGCAGGCGGATGCCCTCGTCGAGGTAGGTCTGGTTGGCGTCCTGGTGTTCGCGGATCAGCGCCAGGCAATTCCCCTGCTCCTCGCGCCACTCCGCGGCCTTGCGGTCGAAGAAGTCGGTATCG
>JARRQB010000394.1:0-3017 GCA_037382265.1 Gammaproteobacteria bacterium
GCGACGCCGACATTGCCGCCGAGCTTGCGGAAATACTCCACCGCCGAGCAGACGTTGTTGGCCACGTAAAGCGACTGCAGGTCGTTGGAGGCCACCACGATGACCTTCTGGCACATGTCGCGAGCAATCGGCAGCCCGAAGCCCCCACACACCACGTCGCCGAGGAAGTCGAGCAGGACGAAGTCGAAGTCCCAATCGTGGAAGCCGAGCTTCTCGAGCGTCTCGAAGCCATGGATGATGCCGCGACCGCCGCAGCCGCGACCGACTTCGGGGCCACCGAGTTCCATGGCGAACACGCCGTCGCGCTTGAAGCACACGTCCTCGACGCGCACCTGTTCGCCGGCAAGCTTTTTCTTCGAGGCAGTCTCGATGATGGTCGGACAGGCGCGCCCGCCGAACAGCAGCGAGGTGGTATCGCTTTTGGGGTCGCAGCCGATCAGCAGGATCTTCTTGCCCCGCTGCGCCATCATGTAAGACAGGTTGGCCAGCGTGAAACTCTTGCCGATGCCGCCTTTACCGTAGATGGCGATGATCTGGGTCTTGGAAGCCGCCGGTGAACTGCCGAGCAGTCCGGTAGCGACGTTGACGCCGTTCCGTCCGACGCCTTCCTGACGATCTATTTTGGTAACGCTCATGCGACGCCCCCCCACTCGAGCACCATCTTGAGGCAGTCGGAGTCTTCGAATGCCGTTTGGTAGGCATTGGCCGCCTGGGTGGCATCGCGGCGGTGGGTAATCAAGCCGGCGAGCGACAGGCGGCCGTTGCGCACCAGGCCTATCACCTCGGTGAGGTCGGCCGATGTCCACTCCGCCGCTACTTGCAGTCTTGCCTCGCGCATGAACGCCGGCGGGAAAGCGAACGACAGGGGCTGTTCGTAGAAACCTGCGAGCAGCAGCGTGCCGCGCGGGGCGAGTCGCGCGATCAGGCCGTCAATCTGACTGGTGTCGCCGCTGACGTCGCAGATCAGTCGATAGTCGTTTCGTGGGTCGTCGGCCGGATCGATGACTGGATACCCCTCACCGCCGACGCGCCGTCCGGGGTTGGTCTCCCAGACGGTCGGTGGGGCTTCGCCCATCAGCAGCGCCAGGCGCGCCACCAACCGACCGAGCACCCCATGCCCGACGATCAGGTCGGGCATGTCGCCGCCCGGCTCGATGTGCAGGGCATGGCAGGCCGTGGCAGCCAACGCCAGCAGCACACCGTCCTCGGCGAGCGCATCTCCGACCGGCACCACGCGGGTACCCGGCACCACGACCCGGGCAGCGGCACCGCCAAACAGGCCTCGCACTCCCGCGAAGCCGCGTGAACCGGGAACAAAAACCCGCTCGCCGACGCTGACCGGACACCCGTCGCCCGCCTCGACCACCCGACCCACGGATTCGTAGCCCGGCACCAGCGGGTAGCCCATGCCTGGGAACGCCGGCATCCGGCCAGTCCACAAGAGCCGTTCGGTGCCGGTGCTGATACCACTCCACTCGACTTCGACGATGCAGTCCTCGTCACCCGGCGGGTTCAAAGCGACCTGGCTGAGGCGCAAGTGCCCCGGCTGTTCAAATACGACTGCGGTGGTTTCAATTGTCACGCTGCACCCTCCGGCAGATAACCAGCCGCCACGGGAACGACTGCCCTGTTAGCCATAGCCATCAGGTAGAAACCGAAATAGGCATCGCCCACCGGCTCGGCACCCGGCGTCTCCGACATCGGTTCGGCAACGATCAGGGTGCCGCCACCGGCCAGGGCCCGACGTGCTGCCCGCAGGATTCGGCGCGCCGCGGCCTGGTCGTGGTCGTGCAGCACTCGCACCAGGGACACCAAGTCAGCCCCCTCGGGTAGTTGCGCATGAAACAGGTCGCCGCCCACGGCGTGGAGACGCTGCGCCAAACCGCTGCGGGCGAACCTTGGCTTGGCGCGTTCGACCACCGCTGGCAGGTCGAACACGGTCGCGGTCAGGTGGGGCCAACGCTCGGCCGCGGCCAGGGCGAACACGCCCTCGCCGCCCGCCAGATCGAGCAGGCGGCGGTGACGCTTCAGCGAATACGCGTCGAGCACCTCGTCGGCGATGAACGACTGCGAGACGGCCATCAGGGCGGAGTAATCGCCGACCTGCGCTTCGGCCAGGTCCGCCGGCCGCTCGGCGGCGGCGTAGGGCCAATACCCCGCAAGCGCGGTGTCGCGGCGCCCCCGCAACAGGGCTACCGGGTGGCGCAGGTCGGCGTACAGGCGGCTGTGGTGGTCGATCATGGCGCCGATGCCGGGGTTGCCGAGCACGGCCGCACCCAAGATTCCCAGTCCGTACAGATCCGGGCCGCGCCGTTGCAACAGGCGCAGGCTCGCGGCCGCACGCAACAGGCGGTCGGCGCCGGCGAGCGGCAGTCTCGTGGCCTCGGCCAGGTCGACGGTGCTGCGCGGGCCGGCACGCAGCCGTTCGAACAGGTCAAGCTCGACGCAGGCGAACAGGACTTGGGAGTAGACGAAGCCGGCGGTGAGGTCGAACAACTCGCGGGAGCGGCGGCGCGCTATCGGGCGGCTCAGGGGGAAGCGGCCGGCCCAGCGCTGGAAGTGCCGACTGCTGAGCAGCCGGTCGCGCAGGTCGAGCCAGCGGCCCCTAAGGCCGTCCGCGCGCCCGCCGACGGCCGCCAAGCCGTCGGAGGCCCGTTCGGGGATGTTCACCCCATCAGGCCGCGCGGCGATCCAGTCCTTTGGGTAGGAAACGCTTGGCCTCTTCCAGGATGAGCAGGCGCAGCAGGTCCCGACCCGGGCACAGCGGAATCGATTCCACAGCCGCTTCCACCAGCCCCTTGAGGCGGGCAACGCTGGCCTCCAGTCCGAGCTCGCGCACCACGCTCGGGCGATCATGAGCCTCGTCCTGGCCGACCGGCTTGCCGAGTGTCTCGGGGTCGGCAGTCACGTCCCGGACGTCGTCGGCCACCTGGTAGGCCTCGCCGATGTGGTCGCCCAGCGCCCGCCATGGATCGACCTCGGCCCCCGCGGCGGCCGCGCCGGCACAGGTGGCGGCG
>JARRQB010000395.1:0-2732 GCA_037382265.1 Gammaproteobacteria bacterium
CTCCTCGGCCATCAGCGTCGCGATGTCGATGCCGCGCGTGCCGGCGTGCACCTCGTCGACCGAACCGAAGAACTTGTGCGTCTGCAGCACCAGCTTGCCGCCCAGGCGGTCCTTGTCGTCGACCAGCAGCACCGACGCGCCCGCCTTGCCGAGTTCCACCGCGGCGGCCAGCCCGGCCGGGCCGCCGCCGATGATCAGGCAGTCCACGGCGCGCTCGGCAACCGGGTTGAACTCCGGCGCCGCGGCATCGTCCGGCAGCGCGGGCAGACCGTCGAGCGGCCGCACGTCCATGCCCGGACGCACCGGCTCCATGCAGGCTTTCACCGCCAGGCCGTCGGCCATCACCATGCACTGGGCGCACTGGCCGTTGGCGCAGAAAATGCCCTGCGGACTGCCGTCCCGCGCGTGGTGGCCGAACACGTGGATGCCGTTCGCGAACAGCGCCGTGGCGATGCACTCGCCGCGCTGCGCCTCGAGGCTGCGTCCGTTCCAGTCGAAGGTGATGGTTTCGCGTTCGGGCGCCTCGAGGATCGGGTGCTCGCGAATCCGGCGCGGATGGGCCGGCGAAGTGGGATTCGACGTAGTGTCCTTGTCCATGGTGACCTGGAAACAAACGGCTTCCGGGCCTCGAGTATACCGAGCGACACCGCATGGCAGGGCGCCTGTCGGCGGTTTTTCCAATCCAGGTCAAGACGGCACCGGGGCTGGCCCGCCCGGGGAGCGCACGCCCGGTTTTCTGCCGTGCCGGGGTGGGTTACTGCGGGGGTGGGTTATGCTGGCGCTCCGCTTCAACGACGGAGAGCAGACGGTGGGCAACAACCGGCACGATTCCTTTGGCCTGGTAGCGTTCCTCTGGCGCTGGGTCGCCGCCACGGCGCTGGTCCTGGTGACCTTCAATCCCAGCGGCTACTCGTACACGCACTGGGTGCAGGGCGCCCTGTCGGGCGACGGGCTCGGCGCGGTCCATTACTTTTTCGGTGTGGTCCTCATCGCGGCCTGGACCGTGTTCCTCGTCGCGACCTGGAAGAGCCTGGAGGTCCTCGGCGTCGTGTTCCTGGTCGCGCTGATCGGGACCGGCAGCTGGCTGCTGGTCGACCTCGGCCTCATCACTGCGGATTCGACCCGCGCGATCACCTGGCTGGTGCTGTTCGCACTCGGGCTGATCCTGGCGGTCGGGCTGAGCTGGGCGCATCTGTGGCGCCGGCTCAGCGGACAACTCGAGGTGGACGAGGACGGCTGAACGCGCGGCGGCCGGCGCTCAGGCACCCATCGGGGCGCCGCAGAACGCCAGGGCCCGGGCCAGGTTGTGCCGGGCCGTGGCCGACAGGCCCGCGCCCAGTTCCCAACGGCATCCGCCGATCGCCAGCAGGCCGGCGCGGGGCGTGGCCCCGTACAACGCCGCCGCGTAGTGCAACACCGCGGACGGCGTCAGCACGTGGCTGGTGAATTCGTCCGCGGCCCGCGCCGCGCAGGGCGCCCAGCGATAGCCGCCGGGCAGTTCCTCGGCGCTGGCGTCGACGATGACGACCCGCGCAAAACGCGAGACCAGCAGAGCGTCCTCGACCTGCAGCTGGTAACGGTACTCGGCCTGCGCGGCGAAATCCGCCTGACCGCGAACGGCATCCACGAAGGCCCAGCCGAGGCCGTCGTCGCCGCGGCCGCTGTTGCCGATGCCGAACAGCAACGTGCCGGCGTCGAAGCGGGGCGGCGCGTGACCGCTCATGCGGCGTTCTTGACGTGCTCGGCGACGCAGTGGCCGTCGGCGTCCAGAACCTCGACGATCAGCGGCATACGGCCCATCGCGTGCGTCGCGCAGCTCAGGCAGGGATCGTAAGCCCGGATCGCGACTTCGAATTGGTTCATCAGGCCCTCGGTGATGTCCTGCTGCCCCTCGAGCACGTTGCGCGCGACCCAGCCCACGGCCTGGTTCATCGGCTCGTTGTTGTGCGTGGTCGACACGACCAGGTTGCACTTCGTGATACGGCCCTTGGCGTCGGCGTGGTAGTGGTGGATCAGCGTGCCGCGCGGCGCCTCGATGACCCCGATGCCCTCGCTGCGGCGATTGATCGGCGGCCGCTGGTCGCTGTCCAGGATTCCGGGGTCGAGCAGCAGGTCGCGGATCGCCTCGGCGCAGTGCAATAGTTCGATCAGGCGCGCCCAGTGCGTGTGCATCGTGTGGTTGTTGGTCTTGCCGTTGGTGTAGGCGCGAAACTCGCCCAACTCCGCGTCGGCCAGCGGGGTCGGAATGTAGTCGCACACGTTCAGACGGGCCAGCGGGCCGACGCGGTTCCAGCCGTGTGGTACGACCACTTCTCGACGCCCTCGCCGAAGTACTTGAGGTAGTCGTCGCCGTGCACGTCGTTGAGGGTGACCGCGCCGTTGGCGTCGACCGCGCGCAGGACGCCGTCGTAGAATTCCAGCGCGCCGTCCTCGGCGACCAGGCCAAGGTGCCCTGAAGGGTAGGAGGCAAAGTGGTCCAGCCAGCGGTAGTGGCGGTCGTGGTAATCCTTGATGAAGCCGACGATGTCCCGCGCCCACTCGATGATCGTGTCCACGGACGGCGTGTCGCCCTCGCTCAGAAACCGGTCCCGCTCGCGCGCGTCGAAGGTCTTGTGCACACCGCCGGGAATTGCCGTGATGCCGTGGATCTTCTTGCCGGCGAGGGCGCGGATCAGTTCCTGTCCGAACTTGCGGATGAGAATGCCGCGGCGCGCCAGTGCCTCGTGCTCCAG
>JARRQB010000396.1:0-2746 GCA_037382265.1 Gammaproteobacteria bacterium
GCGCACGGACAGCCTGGCGGCGGCGCAGGCGTACCGCACCGGCCGCCTGCACTGGTGGCGGCGGACGCCGGATGAACTGCAGAAGGCGATCGAACTGTTCGCCCAGGCGCTCGAGCACGATGCGCGCTACGCG
The DNA here is from genome assembly GCA_037382265.1 of Gammaproteobacteria bacterium. Classification (GTDB taxonomy): domain Bacteria; phylum Pseudomonadota; class Gammaproteobacteria; order Chromatiales; family Chromatiaceae; genus JARRQB01. The sequence continues at coordinate 134 of JARRQB010000396.1, forward strand.
CCCGCCTACGCGGCGATGGCCGACACCTGGCTCCTGATCTCGCAGTACGGCAACGTCTCGACGATCAAGGCGACGGCCAAGGCGCAGGCGATGATCGAGAAAGCCCTGGAGATCGATCCCGAGTCGGCCGAGGGCTTTGCGGCGCTCGGCCTCGCGCGCTGGCAGATCGGCCAGATGGACGCGGCGGAGTCCGCCCTGCGTCACGCGGTCGAGCTGAACGAGGACTACATCCCCGCGCAACTCTGGCTGGCCGGGGTGCTGGCCACCGAGGGCCGCTACCCGGAACAGAGCCTGGTGCTCGAGAAGGCCATGTCGCGCGACCCGCTAAACGAGTTGCTGGTGGTCAATTTCGAAAGCAACCTGGCGGTACGCGGCGATTGGGAACGGGGCAAAAGCCTGCAGCAGGACCTGCTCGAGCTGCGGCCGGATTCTACGTTGCTGTTGCGCTTCATGGCCGACATGGAAGCCTACAACGGCAACCTCGTCGAGGGCTGGAAGCTGGCCTGGCGGGCCTACGAACTGCAACCGGAAAACCCCGAGGAGATCGGCGTGCTGGCCCGCACCTGGCTGCTGCTCGGCGACGCCGACGAGGCCGAGCGCCTGTTGCTCGACGGCATGGCGATCTCCAGCGAGAATGCCAAACTGCAGTACGACTACTGGCGCGTGCTGATGGTGAAGCACCGTTACGAGGAGGCCGAACGGCTGGTCCGTGACCAGATCCGGGCCCACGGCGACGCGTTGACCGACACCAAACGCCAGCAGTTCAATGCCCAGCTCGGCCTGATCGCGGTCAACCGCGGGGACTTCGCCTCGGCGCGGGAGTTCCTCAGCGTCGCGGTCGGCGTCGAGGGGGATGCGGCGTGGAACGCCGACGAGGTCATGACGGTCACGCTGGCCTCGCTCGCCTACGAGCGGACCGGCGACGAGGACGCCGCCGGCCGTTTGCTGCAGCGCGCCGAGCGAAATGTCCGCCGGGCCCGGTTGAACGGCGTCGACAACCCGGGGATCTATTACAGCGAAGCCGTTCTGCTCACGTTGCGCGACCAGCCGCAACAGGCGATCGACAAGCTCCAGGAAGCCTACGACCGCGGCTTCCGCGAGCAGTGGGTGCTGGAGATCGACAGCCGGCTCGACCCGCTGCGCGAGCGGCCCGAATTCAAATCCTTCGAGGACCGGATCAACGACGACCTGGTCCGCGCATTGACCGAAATCCGTTCGCTCAACGTCGCGGCGCTGTAGGCGCCGTTCAAACGCCCGCGAAGCGACTTGCGTCGCCGATCCAGCGCTGGTTCAGGCGGCGGACGGTTTCCGGGTTTTCCTGCAGCAACCGTTCAGCCACCGCCGGGATGCTGTCGAGCAGGTCGCGGTCGCGGACCAGGTCGTCGTTGATCCGGTCCTCGAAGGATTTGAATTCGGGCCGCTCGCGCAGCGGGTCGAGCGTCGCGGGCCAGGTCGGCGACGCGAAACTGCAGCATGCCGGTCTGGCGCGTGCCCAGCACCTCGCCCGGCCCGCGCAGCTCGAGATCCTTTTCGGCGATCCGGAAGCCGTCCGCGGTCTCTCGCATGATACCCAGCCGCTCCCGAGCAGCCGCCCCGATCGGCGGCCGGTACATCAGAACGCAGGAGGCCTGCTTCGAACCGCGGCCGACGCGACCGCGCAGCTGGTGCAGCTGGGCCAGGCCGAGGCGTTCGGCATTCTCGATGATCATCAGCGAGGCGTTGGGCACGTCCACCCCCACCTCGATGACGGTGGTGGCGACCAGCAACTGGGTTTCGCCGCCCTTGAAGCGGTCCATCGCCGCCTGTTTCTCGGCCGGCTTCATGCGCCCGTGCACCAGGCCGACCTCGATGTGCTGCAGCACCGACGCCAGTTCCCGGGCGACGTCTTCCGCGGCCTGCGCCTGGACCGCGTCGGATTCCTCGATCAGCGTGCACACCCAGTACGCCTGGCGGCCTTCGCCACAGGCGGCGGCGACCCGCTCGATCACCTCGTCGCGCCGGTCCGCCGACACGGCGACGGTCGTGACGGGCTTGCGTCCGGGCGGCAGTTCGTCGATCACCGACGTCTCCAGCCCGGCGTAGGCGGTCATCGCCAGCGTGCGGGGAATCGGCGTCGCCGTCATGATCAGTTGGTGGGCGTGCCGCGTGTCCGGCGTCGCCTTGTCCATCAGCGCCAGGCGCTGGTGAACGCCGAAGCGGTGCTGCTCGTCGACGACGGCCAGCCCCAGCCGGCCGAAGCGCACGCCCTCCTGCATCAGCGCGTGTGTGCCGATCACCAGTGGCGCGCCCTCGGCGATGGCCTCCAGCGCCGCGCGGCGGGGCCGCCCGGTGACCTTGCTGCTGAGCCAGACCGGCTCGATGCCGAGCGGCTCCATCCACTCGGTGAAGCTGCGCAGATGCTGTTCGGCCAGCAGTTCGGTCGGCGCCATGATGGCGGTCTGCAGGTCGTTGCCGATCGCTCGCAGGGCGGCCATCGCGGCCACCACGGTCTTGCCGGAGCCGACGTCGCCCTGCACCAGCCGTTGCATCGGGTGTGTCTGCGCCAGGTCGTGGCGGATTTCCTCGATCACGCGCCGCTGCGCGCCGGTCAGTTGAAACGGCAGCCGTGCGAGG
>JARRQB010000397.1:0-1402 GCA_037382265.1 Gammaproteobacteria bacterium
CCCACTTCAAGTGGCAGGGAACCGTCGAGAACATCGTCGGCGTCGAAGGAGAGACGTTCGGCAAGAACCAGCTTCTGAACAACTTCTGCATCGCCGTGCCGAGCAACGAGGGACGCTGCACCCAGTGTCACACGGGCTACGGTTACGACGACAAGAACTACGACTTCCTGAACCCCGCGAACGTCGACTGCCTGGCCTGCCACGACCAGTCGGGCAGCTACGCCAAGAACACGACCACGGCCGGTCTGCCGGTGCCGGGCATCGACCTGAACGTCGTCGCGCGGAGTATTGCGCTCGGCGGCGAGCCCACCCGCAAGGCCTGCATTACCTGTCACGCGAACGCGGGCGGCGGCGACAATGTGAAACACGGCGACCTGTCCACCGATCTCGTCGGGACGACGCGGGAATATGACGTGCACATGGGTGTCGACGGCGCCGACATGAGTTGCGTGGACTGCCACGGGACGAACCACGATCCGAAGACCGGTGACGTCAATCACGGCACGGCCGGCATGGCCCTGCACTCGGTGCACGAGGGCGAGATGAAGCAGTGCACGGACTGCCACGGCGCCAACCTGATGAACATCCACGACGGCAGCACCGACGCCCAGGACCTGCTGGCGCAGGGCTGGCACGACCGGCTGGCCTGCCAGACCTGTCACATCCCGGCGATCGCGCGCAAGGTGCCGACCAAGGTCGAGTGGTACTGGTCGGAGGCCGGACAGAGCATTTCGCTGCCGGATGATCCGGTGACGGGCAAGCCGACGTATGACAAGAAGAAGGGCCGCTTTGTGTGGAAGAACGACGTGCGGCCGGTGCTGCGCTGGTACAACGGCAAGTGGGAACGCAAGTTGATCGGCGTGAACGATACCTACGACTCGGAGCCGATCCAGTTGGCGGTGCCGCAAGGCGATCGTAATGATCCTGAAGCCAAGATCTACCCGTTCAAGCTGATGGTGGGCGACCAGCCGGTGGACACCGTGAACAAGGTGATTTCGGTGCCGCACCTGTTCGGGCCCAAGGGCGGTCCGAACTGGTACTGGAAATTATTCGACTGGAACCTGGCCTTGCAGGACGGTGCGGCGTACACGGGCCAACCGTACAGCGGAACGTATGGGTTTGCGGCGACTGAAATGCTGCTGACGGTTAACCACGAGGTCGCGCCGAAGGAAGATGCGCTCGGCGCCGGCCCGGTGCCCGAGAGTTGCATCGACTGCCACGGCAGCAACCAGATCGAGTGGAACGAACTGGGCTGGAGCGACAACCCGCTGAACGGCGGCCAGAAACTCGACGTCGACGAAACACAGCAGGCGCTGAATCTCGACTGAGCTCTTGCCTGAACCGTAAGAACGTTGGCGGCCCGGTTTGACCGGGCCGCTGGCATTCTGGCGTCGGTAAAGCG
>JARRQB010000397.1:1443-2680 GCA_037382265.1 Gammaproteobacteria bacterium
CCTCAGCGGCCGGTCGCCTCGCGAATGAACTGCCGCATCTGTTGCCCGATGGGGTTTTCCGGGTGGGTTGCGATCATCTGTTCGACCACGGGCAGCGCCGCGTCGAACAGGCCACGCTTGAGGTAGTGGTCGGCCAGCGCGTACTGGAAATCGAGGTTTTCGGGTTCGAGTTCCAGCGCCTGCCTCAGGCGTGCTTCGGCGCGCCCGGTCTCCTGCAGCTGCTGATAGAGCAGGCCCAGGTTGTACTGGATCCGAGCCCGGTCCGGCAAGCCGTCCGCGGCGCGCTCGAGGTACGTGGCCGCCTCGGGGTACTTCTGCATTTCGACCAGCAGCAGGGCCAGCGAGTAAGCCATGTCGTACAGCTCGGGCTGGGCCTCCACGACCTCGCGCAGCAGGCGCTCGGCCTCGTCGTTCTCGCCACGGCGGTTGTACAGCAACGCCAGGTTGGCCTTGGCCGGATAGAACTGGTCGTCAATGCGGATTGCCGTCTCGAAGGATTCGATGGCCTGGTCGATCTCGCCGAGGTTGCTGTGCAGGTTGCCCAGGTTGTAGCGCGCGAAGGCGAAGTCCGCCGAGTAATTCATGGCGGCCCGATATTCCTCGAGCGCGGGCTCGAACTGTTTCAGCTGGGCGGCCGTGAGGTACCGGGTCAGATCCCCGGCCAGGCGCGCGGCGGCCTCGATGCGCACCGTTCGCACCGGGTCGTCCAGCATCGGCGCCAGCGCCGCGGCGAGGCGGCCGGGCTCGGCGTACTGCAGGTTGCTGACGGCGGTGCGGCGCAGGATCGCCTCGTCGGCGAGGAGCGCGTTTTCAAGAGCCTGCTCGGTGGCGCGGCCCGGGTAGGCGGTCAACAGGGAAAGCGCCGTTGCGCGGACCAACAGCGGGTACAGGTCGTCGGCCGCGAGCGCCCGCAACGCGTCGCCCGCGCCGGGTTCGGCGCGCCGGCCGCGTTCGATGATTTCGCCGTAATGCGGCGTACGGCCCGGGCCGTACCATTCGGTGACCTTCTCCTGCGACCAGCCTGAATCCTCGTCGACGTGGCAGCGCAGGCAGGGATCAGGCGAGCCGATAGCCGCGCTGAGCGCCGGGTCCGGCACCCGGAAACTGTGGTCTGGCCGGTAGTCGTTGCCCATGTAGTAGCGTCCGGGCATGTGGCACTCGCGGCACAGGGCGCCGCTGCCGACCTCGAACAGGACCGTGCCATCGGCGTCGAGGATCGGCTCGCCGTCCTCACCGG
>JARRQB010000398.1:0-1952 GCA_037382265.1 Gammaproteobacteria bacterium
CGGCGACGGCAAATGCCTGCTACTGGAGCGTTTTTTCTTGACCGTTCAGGCTTAAACCGCATAATTGATCAATTACAAAAGCAAAACCAGAGGAGTACGGGTGTCGTTTCGAGTCGTTGCATTGCTGGTCTTTGTGCTGCTCAGCGGTTGCGCCACCACCGGCGGCGGGACCGATGAAGCCGCCCAGGCGCCGTCCGCCCCGGCCCCGCAACCTGTCGCCAGCTCCGCCGCCACCATCGACGAACACCTCTACGTTCCCAAGCTCGAGGCGCTGCCGGGCATCGATGTGCCCCGCCACGTTCACGACAACGTCTGGGAACGCCTGACCCACCGCTTCGAACTGCCGGAATGCTCGGACCATGAGACCAGCGTGCAGTGGGCCCACTGGTACGCCGAGCGCCCGGAATACATGGCGCGGATCATCAAGCGCGCACAACCCTGGGTCCACCACATCGCCGATGAGCTCGAGCGCCGTGACATGCCCGGCGAGTTGGCCCTGTTGCCCATCGTCGAGTCCGCCTACGACCCCTTCGCCTACTCCCGTGGCCGCGCCCTCGGCACCTGGCAGTTCATCTCCGCCACCGGCCGACGCTACGGGCTGAACCAGAACTGGTGGTACGACGGGCGTCGCGATGTGTGGGCCTCGACCGACGCCGCCCTGCGCTACCTGGACGACATGGCGCTGATGTTCGTTGGTGACTGGCTGTTGGCGCTGGCCGGCTACAACTCGGGCGAGGGCCGTGTCTCGCGTCAGGTCAAAAAGAATCGAGCAGCCGGCAAGCCGGCTGATTTCTGGAACCTGAACCTGCCGCGGGAGACGCGCGGCTACGTGCCCAAATTGCTGGGCCTGACCTGCCTCTTCAAGTACCCCGAGCGCTTCGATTTCACGCTGCCCGACACCCCGGACCAACCCGTCATCGCGGCGGTCGATCTCGGTCAGCAGGCGGACCTGGTGCTGGTCTCGCAGCTGGCTGAAGTGCCGATCGACGTCCTGTTCACCCTCAACCCGGGTTACAACCGCTGGGCCACTTCGCCGGACGGACCGCACCGGATCGTGTTGCCAAGGGAGTCCGCCGACACGCTGCAAGCCAGCCTACAGCGCCTCGACAGCTCGGCGCTGATGAAATGGGACCAGGTGGTCGTGCAAAAAGGCGATACGCTCTCGGAAATCTCGGCGCGCCACCACGTGCCGGTGTCGGTGCTGCGCACCAGCAACGACCTGCGCGGCGACATGATTCACCCGGGCCAGAAACTGCGCCTGCCACGCGACGATCAACTGCTGGTCGATCCGCTTCCCGCGCACACTGCGCGCCGGCCGCACCATCACCGTGTTCCACAGCCCCGCGGCGCCGCAGCCGGCCGCCGGCGGAACGGTCCAATACGTGGTGCAACGCGGCGACTCGTTGTGGAAAATCGCACGTCAGTACAACGTCAAGGTCAACGACCTGAAGAGCTGGAACAGCCTGGCCAGTTCGAACATCAAGCCCGGCCAGTCGATCCGCATCGAACTCTGAGGCATGGTTAACGCCCGCGGCCTGCCCCTCGTCGGACTGGCGCTCCTCGCGCTGAGCTGGCCGTGCGCCTTGCCGGCATTCGAACTCAGCGGCGCGGCGATCCAGGGTGGGTTGATGTTCGGCACTTGTTCCCCGGTTTGCAGCGTCTCACTCGACGACAAGGAAGTCATGGTGTCGCCGGCCGGTCACTTCGTGATCGGCTTCGATCGCGACGAAAGCGGCGAGCGGGTGCTGCAGGTGCGCGAGGCCGACGGCAGTGAACAGGTCACGGTCCTGGCCATCGCACCGCGCGAGTACCAGATCGAACGCGTCGATGGCCTGCCGCCGCAGACGGTCACGCCCGACCCCGAAGCACTCGAGCGCATTCGCCAGGAGGCTGCCATGGTCGCCTCGGCGCGCGCCCGCCGCGATGCACGCGCCGACTACGCGGCCGGCTTC
>JARRQB010000398.1:2038-3052 GCA_037382265.1 Gammaproteobacteria bacterium
CACCCCGGTGCATGCGCCGGCCGCCGGTGTCATCACGCTGGCTTACGACGACATGTACTTCTCGGGCGGCACCATCGTGCTGGACCACGGCCAGGGCCTGTCCTCCAGCTTCCTGCACCTGAGTCGCATCCTGGTCGAAGCCGGCGCCACCGTCCGCCAGGGCGACGTCATCGGCGAGATCGGCGCCACCGGCCGTGCTTCCGGACCACACCTGGATTGGCGCATGAATTGGCTGGACCGGCGCGTGGATCCGCAATTGTTAGTCGGGGATGCGCCGCCTGCTGGTGAATAATCTGTATTAGCGAACCGGCCCGCGAATTGTAATTCTCTCGCGGGGGAAGGCGATGGGTTACCCAGTCCAGGACACACGCGCGACGGCATTCCACGAGCGCTTCTTCGCCTGCGGCGAAACCGCACTCGTTGCATTGCCTGCGCTCAAGACGTCCCTGTGCGCTATTCGACTGTTCCCGACAGCTCGAATGTCCGGCACCGGGGTACCCGACCCCTTCTGGTGATGGTCTGTTGATCGCGAGCAAGCTCGCTCCTACAGGGGCGCGGCCCGAACGCTTACCTTTGGGGGAGGAACTGCAGCCGCTGAGCGGCCTCGCGCTCGATGATCGCGCCGTCCCGATAGACCACCTCGCCGTTGACCACGGTCGCCAGGATGGACGAGCGGAAGGTTTCTCCCTCGAACGGGCTCCAGCCGCATTGCGAAAGCACGCGCTGGCGGGTGACCGGGGTGGGGCGCTCGGTATCGACCAGCACCAGGTCGGCCCAGCACCCTTCGCGCAGGTAACCGCGCTCGATGACGCCGTAGCGTTGCGCGACGTTGTGAGCGGTCTTCAGCACAATGTCTTCGAGCGTGAGAAGTTCGTCGTGGTACAACTCCAGCACTGACAGCAGCGCATCCTGCACCAGCGGCAGGCCGGCGGGAGCCTTGAGGTAGTCGGTGACTGCTTTCTCCTCGCGCGTGTGCGGGGCATGGTCGGTGGCGATGATGTCGAGCCGTCCTTC